>CAZUCM010000109.1:0-9023 GCA_964619235.1 uncultured Terriglobales bacterium | reverse complement strand
CCTTCATCCTGCTGGACGAACCGTTTTCCGGCATCGATCCGATTGCGGTACTGGATCTGCAGAAGATCATCTCCAACCTGAAGGCGAGCGGAATTGGAGTGCTGGTCACCGACCACAACGTGCGCGAAACGCTCTCGGTAACCGATCGGGCCTACATTATCAACGAAGGGCGCGTCTTTTTTGCCGGCACGCCGGAACAACTCGGCAGTAACCCTGAAGTCCGGCGGGTCTATCTGGGTGAGAGCTTCTCGTTGGTGTAAAGCTGTTGATTTTATGCCGTTTTCCTCTAATCCCAAAATGGTTTTTTTACACTACGGTAATCTCCCCACCGCTTGCATGCCTGTCACGCTGGTGTAACATTAAGCACAGGAGAGAACGGGTCCGGCCCAGCCTATGGTTTCGTTACAGCCCAAACTGAATCTCAAGCTCACGCAGAAGCAAATCCTGACGCCCGGACTGGTGCAGATGGTCAGTGTCCTGGCTCTGAACAAGCTCGAACTGCGCGATATGATTCAGGCCGAAATGGTGGAAAATCCGGTACTGGAGGAACTCGAAGATTCCGTGCCGGTGCTGGACGAGAGTACGCGCCGCGAAGAAGAGACGCTGGGAAATACCGATGATCCCGCGGGCGAAAAGAAGGACTCGTTTGAAGAGATCGATTTCGGCTCTTTTTTCCGTGACTATCTCGATCCCGGATACCGCAGCCCCGATCTGGAAGCAATCGAGCGGCCTTCGTTCGAGAATTTTCTTTCCAAGCCCAGCACCCTGACCGACCATCTGATGTGGCAGTTGGGCGCGATGGTCATGCACACCCCGGTGCGCGAAGCTGCCGAACTGATCATTGGCAATCTCGATGAGGACGGTTATCTTACGGCCAGCGAAGAGGAATTGCTGGCTGCTGCCCTTCCGCACAGTAACGGGAGAGCTTCCGCGGAAGCGGAGACCCCGGTCGAAATCCGTGAGGTACGAACCCCCTCCGCGGAGCCCTTTGAGGCCTCGCCGGCAGGGCCGTTTCCAGTGGATGCGGCGCCAATGCCGGCGGTGGCGGAAATGCCGGCAGTGGCGGTGGCAAAAAAACCGGCGGCCGCACAGCCGTCCGGTTGTGCACCGTTATTTTCCCGAACCGATCTGCATGAAGCGCTGGAGTTTGTGCAACAAATGGATCCGGTCGGAGTGGCCTCGCGCGACTTGCGTGAGTGTCTGCTGGCACAAATCAAATACCTCCAAGTCGCCCACGTCCGGCATCAAACCAAGCCCGGCCTCGACGGGGCGGCCGACAGTATTTTGCTGGATGCCCACGCCATCATCAGCGACCATCTCAAGCTGGTCCAGAATAAGCAGACCAAGGAAGTGGCCAAAGCCCTGGGACGGCCGCTGGAAGCGGTGCTGGCAGCGATGGAGTTTATCAAGACTCTGGATCCGCGGCCCGGCCAGCGTTACAACCGCGCCGAACCGCGGCTGATCGAACCGGACGTCGCCTTCATCAAGCAGGGCGATGAGTATCTGGTGCTGTTGAACGATGACGATGTCCCGCAGTTGCGGCTGAATCCGACCTACCGGCGGCTGCTGAACCGCAATGAGGCGGAAAAGGACGTTCGCACCTATATCAAAGACAAGTACAAGTCCGCCATCCAGCTCATCAAGAACATCGAGCAGCGCAAGCAGACGATTTTGAAGGTGTGCTACGCCATCATCGGCCGCCAGCGCGAGTTTCTCGATAAGGGCATCGATCAGATGATGCCGATGATGATCAAAGAGGTGGCCGAAGAGATCGGCGTGCACCCTTCCACCGTCAGCCGCGCGGTGGCCAACAAGTACGCCCATACGCCGCAAGGCGTCTACGAACTCCGCTTCTTCTTCAGTGAGAGCGTGCAAGGACCGGAGGGCGGCAATACCTCCCTGCTCATCCTCAAACGCCGCGTCAAAAAGCTGATTGACGAAGAAGACCCCGCCAGGCCGTATACCGACGAGCAGATCACCCGCATCCTCCAGTCGCAGGGCATCCAGGTCACTCGTCGAACGGTTGCGAAGTACCGGGAGGATATGCGCATCCCCAGTACCCACCAGCGCAGAGTGAAGAAGTAGTTGCGGGAACCACCCTGGCGCCGTGCTTTCCGGCGCTGGGCGGGAACGCCCCGGTGAGCCGGCTTTTCGGCTGGAGTCCGGGAGATTTGGGTTTTTAGGAGGCCCGTTCGATGAACGTGGAATATACCGGCAGGCAACTTGAAATAACCCCCGCCATACGCAAACAGGTCGAGCAAGGCCTGAAGAAATTTACCAAAATCATCGGCGACAACTTCGAAGCCAAGGTGATGCTCAGCGTCGAAAAGCACCGCAATGTCGCCGACATCAGCATTACCAGCCCCCGCCGCAAGCCCCTCGTAGGCCTGGTCGAGGCCAAGGACATGAGTTCAGCGATCGATGGCGCCCTGGAGCGGATCGAACGCCAGTTGCTGAAGAGCAACGGACGCACGCGGAATTTGAAGCGGCAGCCCAAAGATAAGGCCTGGACGGGAGAAGCAAAACCCGAGGAAATGCAGCTGGCGGTGGGCGTAAGCGCCAACGCGGCCATTCCGGTGGCGGTACATAGCTTTCCGGCAAGGGCGCGCGGACAGGAAGCCCGCAGTCAGGAAGCCCACATCGTCAAAACCACCGAGGCGGTGGCCGTGCGGCCGATGACCGTGGAAGAAGCGGTAAAGGAAGCCGAGTCCCGCGATCAGCACGTATTCGTTTTCCGCGATAAGGCCGGCAGTATCAAGGTGCTCCATCGCCGCAAGGACGGCAAAATCGAACTGATCGACGTACCTTGAGACCGTTTCCCGTTTTTCGTTTCACGTTTCCGGTTACGCAAGGGGCACATCGCGAGATGTGCCCCTTTTCCTGCCTGTCAGCGATCTCCTCATAAGATAACGCGGGCCATTTTCTTAATGTGGCAAACGGCAAACGCGGAGCCGCCGTCCGGTGGTAGGATGATTGCCATGGCAGGAACGACCACGCAAAAGAAGGCACGCCCCAAAGCGAAGGCGGCAAAAACCCCCGCGCCCGAAAAGCGTAGTGAGCCGCATCGCCGTGGCGGGCATCCCCCGGACGCTCGTACGGAACTGGTGATCATCACCGGCATGAGCGGTTCCGGAAAAGTATCCACGCTCAAAGTTTTCGAGGACCTGGGCTTTTACTGCGTAGACAATCTGCCGGTGGATCTGATTCCGCAGTTCGCCGAACTGACGCATCAGGCCGGGGAAATTGAAAAATGCGCCGTGGTCGCCGATGTTCGGGAAGGCCCCTCCTTGCGGCGCCTGCCGGAAATCGTGAAGGATCTCAAGCGCCACGTGCGCACTTCCGTGATCTTTCTGGAAGCCAGTGATGAATCCTTGCTGCGGCGCTTCAGCGAAACCCGGCGGCCGCATCCCCTGGGCGGAGCAGCCACCGTCAAGTCCGCGCTGAGCTCGGAGCGGCAGCAACTGAGGCAGATCCGCCGCGTGGCCGATGTGGTCATCGACACCTCGAAGTTCAACGTCCACGAGTTGCGGGCCTACATTATCCGCCGCTTTCAACCGGAACCATCCTCGGACAAGACCATCCTGGTTTCCATCGTCAGTTTCGGATATCGCCACGGCGTTCCGGAAGACGCCGATCTCCTGTTCGACGTGCGCTTTCTGCCCAATCCGCATTTCGTTCCGGAGTTTCGTCCGTTTACCGGCAAGCACCCGAAAGTGGCGAAGTATATCCGCTCGTTTCCGCAGACGCAGGAATTTATCTCCCGCATCTCCGACCTGCTGATTTACCTGCTGCCGCACTATGTGGACGAAGGAAAAAGCTATCTCACCATCGGATTTGGCTGCACCGGCGGCCAGCACCGCAGCGTCCTGATTGCGCAGGAAGTGTATAAGCGCCTGCAGAAAGCGGGCTATCGCGTGAAGGTGACGCACAGGGACAGCCCGAAATAGTTTGCGGCGTCAGCCCGTGTTTTTTTGCAGCAGTGCCTGCGTGGTTGCCGCCTCGATGGCCAGCCGGAAGACGGCGCTACAAGAATCCGGCGCCCGCGGCGCTTTGGAGACTCTCCCCCACATCTCACTCACTCCCCTGTTTGGGGGAGGGGAGAGATGCCCTGCCAGCGTCATTCAGACCACCAACAGCTCTGCAGGCGCATCCCAACTGCCAGTCAGTCGATCGCCGCTCGGCCCAGAGATTCGATATCCGCCCCGATCCTGGCTAAGCAAGTGTTTTGGGTACCAGCGAGAAGCACTCTGGGGCAGGAAATGGACGAACGAAAGATAGCCTACTTCTCCATGGAGATCGAACTGGAGTCGAAGATCCCCACCTATAGCGGTGGACTGGGAGTGCTTGCCGGGGATACCATCCGGTCGGCTGCCGACCTGCAAATACCGATTGTTGCCGTCTCGCTATTGCACCGCACGGGATATTTTCAACAGGTCCTCGACGCCGGTGGACATCAGTCGGAGCAACCGGTGGATTGGAAGGTAGAAGACTTCCTGCAGGAAGAACCCGCCCGCCATGCCGTAACCATCGAAGAGCGCTTCGTTCAATTGCGCGCGTGGCGATACGAGGTCAAAGGCGTTTCCGGATACATGGTTCCGGTCTATCTCCTGGACACGGATCTGGAAGAAAACACTCCCTGGGACCGCAGCCTCACTCTCGCACTGTATGGAGGAGACTGGTATTACCGTCTCTGCCAGGAGGTGATTCTGGGCATAGGCGGCGTCCGTATGCTGCGCGCCCTCGGCCATGTTGAGGTCGAGCGATTCCATATGAACGAGGGACACGCCAGCCTGCTGACGCTGGAACTGATGCAGGAGGAGGCGCGCAGGAACGGCCGCGAGAGCATTGAAATCGCCGATCTGGCCGCGGTCCGGCAGAAATGCATTTTCACCACGCATACCCCGGTCCCCGCCGGACACGATCAGTTTCCATTGCATGAAGTCAGCCGGGTGCTGGGGTATCGCGACGATCTCAAGGGCGTTTTCGGCTCGCAGGACGTGGCCCGCCGGGTGCTTGCCCAGCGCCACAACGGCCCGGCGCCGGAAAACTTCCCCGACAGCTGGTCTACCTTGAACATGACCTATCTGGCTCTGAACATGAGCCGCTACGTCAACGGCGTCGCCAAAAAGCATGGCGAGATCTCCCGCCTGATGTTTGCCGGCTACCAGATTGACGCCATCACCAACGGGGTTCACGCCGCCTCGTGGGCCGCTCCCGCTTTCCAGGAGCTTTTTGACCAGCATATTCCCGACTGGAGACAGGACAATTTCAGCCTGCGCCACGCCGAGAGCATCCCCCGCCGCGAAGTATGGTCGGCTCATCTGCGCTGCAAGGAGGAGCTGTTCAATTACATCAAGGAACTGACCGGGATGGAGCTGGACGTTTCGGTCCTGACTTTGGGCTTTGCCCGGCGGGCAACTTCATACAAACGCGCGGATCTGCTGTTCACCGATATCGAACGGTTAAAATCGATCCCCCAGGAAGACGGTCCGCTGCAAATCGTTTACGCCGGTAAGGCCCATCCCAAGGATGAAGCCGGCAAGCAGCTGATTTGCAGGATCTTTCAGATGAGTGAAATGCTCGCCACCGAAATCAAGGTCGTTTATCTCGCCAACTACGACATCGCCATGGCCCGGCTGTTGACCTCCGGAGTGGATGTTTGGGTCAACACCCCCCAGCCCCCGATGGAAGCTTCCGGAACCAGCGGCATGAAAGCGGCGATCAACGGCATTCCCAGTCTCAGCATTCTCGATGGATGGTGGATCGAAGGTTTAATCGAAGGCGTCACCGGCTGGTCGATTGGCGACGAACCCAGAAGTTTGCAGAAACCCGGCGATACGCAAAGCGACTCCGCCTCGCTCTACGACAAGCTGGAAAACCAGGTGATTCCGCTTTATTACACAGACCGGGAAGGCTTCCTCGACGTGATGCGCCACGCCATTGCCTTGAACGGCTCGTTCTTCAACACGCAACGCATGCTGCAGCAGTACGTCACCCGCGCGTACTTCGGGTAATCAAGGATCACCGGGTCCATTGATCCACCCAGTCATTCACCGTCTTGTACCAGAGCTGGGAATTGCGGGGTTTCAGCACCCAGTGGCCTTCATCGGGAAAATACAGCATTTTGGAGGGAACCTTCAATCGCTGCAGAGTGGTATAAAGCTGAAACCCTTCGCTGACGTCCAACCGGTAATCGAGTTGCCCATGCACCACCAGCATCGGGGTCTTGAAGTTGGCGGCTTTCAGATGCGGCGACCATTTGCGGTAGAGTTCGCGATTCGTCCACGGCGTTCCTTTGAACTCCCACTCGTTAAACCAGAGCTCCTCGGTGGTGCCGTAGGCGGATTCGGAATTGAACATCCCGTCATGCGACACAATGCACTTAAAGCGCGTGGTGTTCCCCTCGATCCAATTCGCCATGTAGCCGCCATAGCTGGCGCCCAGCGCACACTCGCGGTCCTTGTCTGCGAAGGAATAGGTTCTTTCCACATAATCCAGGCCCAGCATCAGATCGCGATAGGCCCGCCCGCCCCAATCGCCGTTGATGTCGTCAATAAACTTCTGGCCATAGCCGGTGGAACCGCGCGGATTGATCATGACCACCACATATCCGTTGGCGGCAAACAGCTCCGGATTCCAGCGAAACGACCAATCGTCTCCCCATGCGCCCTGGGGACCGCCATGGATCAGAAATTTCACGGGGTATTTCTTCTGCGGATCAAAAGCCGGTGGCTTGAGCAAAAAGCCTTCCACCTTGGCTTTTTCTGCGCCCGTAAACCAGAACGCTTCCATCGGCTGCATCGCAATCGGCGACAGGACTGCATCGTTCAGGTGCGTCACCTGCCGGAGCGGGGCGGGAGAATGCCCTGCCATTGCGGAATAAATCTCGTTGGGCGATTGAATCGACATGTGCGTAAACACAAGCGTCCGCCCATCGCCGGTCAGCGCAAGATCGTCGTTGCTGCCGTCGACCACGCGAACGACGTCGTTGCCGGCCGCGGATACGTAAAAAATCGGAGTATCGCCCTTATCTTCGGCGGTAAAGTAAAGTCCCTTGGAGTCCGGAGCCCAGGCGACGGTTCCCACCCAGCGGTCGAAATTCTCCGTCAAATTCCTGATCTGTCCGTTCTGGCGGTCATAAATCACCAGCCGGAAGCGATCGCTCTCGTACCCGGCGCGTACCTGCATGCGCCAGGCGATCCACCGGCCATCCGGCGAGTACAACGGCGTGGAATCGCTGCCCAGGGAAACGGAAATCTTTTTCGGAGTTCCCCCGGCGACGGAAACAATAAAGATTTCGTTATTGGTACTGGTCGCTTCCACCTCATCGACGTTGCTGGTGTAAGCCATCTCCCGGCCGTCGGGAGAAAAGGCGTACATATCCTGTCCACCCAGGGAAAATGGGGGCGCATCATGATCTCCCGGCGTCAGATCCAGAGCCGTGCCGCCGGCCGCGGGCATAACGAAGATATGCGTGCGCTTGCCGGTGTTATAACTGGACCAATGACGATAGAGCAGGTGGGTGAAGATGCTGGCTTTGACTTTCGACTTAGCCAGGTCCTCGTCCCGCTGGCGATTGCATTCGTCGTCCTTGCAATCCGGCCAGACCTCGCTGGTGAACAGGATATTTTTCCCGTCGGGGGACCATAGCTCGCCGCTGGCGCCCGTGGAAATCCCGCTCAGTTTCCGGGCTTCTCCCAGCGAGCCCGCATGCGCATCGAAATCCGCGATCCAGATTTGCGGAACGCCGTCACGCTCGGAAACGAATAACAGTTGCCTGCCATCGGGAGACCATTGCGGCCGCTCCTCGCCAGGCTCCCGGTTCGAAATTTGCCGGGCTTCGCCGCCACCCAGGGGAACAACCCACAAATGCGAGCGCCTTGTGTTGTTCTCCAGATTCACTTCCACCGCACTGAACGCGATCCATTTGCCGCCGGGGGAAACCGCCGGCTCCGCCACGCGCTTCAGCGCCATCATGTCTTCGAAGGTAAAGGGACGCTTTCCCGCGCTTTGCGCCGCCGCGCACACGGAGACAAGAAGCAACCCTACGGCAAATCGGCGAAACATTGGCCGGTCCTCCTATCCTGGGAAGGCGGAACCTCAAACGCAACTCACGCGCCGGCTCGCGCCTCTTTTGCGGCTGGAAGTTCGATGGTAATGCAGGCGCCATTCGGATGCACATTACGGGCGCTGATATCGCCTCCGTGCTGCTTCAGTACGCCATAGCAAATGCTGAGTCCGAGACCAACCCCCTTGCCCGGCGGCTTGGTGGTGAAAAACGGATCGAAAATGCGCGTAGGATCGCTGAATCCGTGTCCGGTATCGATAAAGCTGAGGACAACTCTATTTTCCTCGGCCCGCGCAATAATCGTAACCCGCTTCTCCGTGCAGTTTTCCACCGCATCCATCGCATTATTCAAAATATTGAGGAACACCTGCCGCATTTGCCCGCCATCGGCCAATACCATGGGCAGCGAGGAAGCCAGCTTATCGACCAGCTCAATGCCGCGGGACTCGGATTCAACGGCCTTCTCGCGCATGATCTCGTGCAACAACGCCAACAGATCGAGGGCCCGCCGGTCAAAATGATCCTGCTGGGCAAAGCGCAACAGGTTTCCCAGAATAGCCCGCATTCGCTGGCCTTCCCTGAAAATGACGCCCAATCCGCGCCGCAATTCCGGGTCGACAGCCCGGTCACCCAGCAGTTCGGCATATCCGAGCACCGAGGTTAGGGGATTATTCATCTCATGGGCAACGCCGCGTATGAGTTGACCGACGCTGGCCAACTTTTCCGTCAGCACCAGTTGCCGATGCAGCGCGACATTGTCGGCCGCCGCCGCGATATCGGCGGCCAGCATTTCAATCTTGGCCATCTCCGCCGGCGTCACCTGCCCGGGGTCCCGGGGATCGTCCAGGCAAATCAAGCCAATGAAGTTTCCGTTCGGCGTGCGCAACGGCACTTTCACTTCGTCACCGGTCTGCCAGAAGCTGTTGGCGGCGTATGGACGGGGGTTGGGCACCGC
>CAZUCM010000108.1:0-9054 GCA_964619235.1 uncultured Terriglobales bacterium | reverse complement strand
GAGTTCATTTGCCCCCCATCACGATCATGAAGATAATTACGGCCACCGCGCCTATCGCGACCCATCCGGCATAAGAGCGCAAGTTGCCGGATTGCATCTGGCGAACACCGTCGGAGACTTCCTGCGCGCCGCGCGCGCTGGCGTCGATGGCGCCATCGATGCCGCCGGCATCAATGCCCCGCCACAACAGTTTGCGGGAGCCGGTAATCAGCGGATTCACCAGCACCGCCTGATACAGCTCATCGATCCAGTACTTGTTGAGTACGAGCCGGTAGATGCCTCCGGCGCCCTCGGCGATGCGCTTGGGCAGCTGTGGGCTGGAGATATAAAGCAGCCATGCCAGGAAGAGCCCCAGCAGGGCCGCGCCGGTGGTGCAGGCCATCAACGGCAGCTCCAGCGAGCGGCTCGCATGCTCGACCATGCCCGCGGGCAGAGCCGGCGCCTGGAAAACCGGTTCCAGGAAATGCTCGAAGTGATTGGATCCGCCCAGAGCCGCCGGAACGCCCACATATCCGCCAATCAACGCCAGCACCGCAAGAATCGCCAGCGGGATGGTCATAATCTTCGGACTTTCATGGATATGGCCGTGCTTCCCCCCGCTGTGCTTGGGGTTCGTACTAAGGTTGCCGCGGTACTTTCCAAAAAAGGTCAGAAAGAGCAGGCGGAACATATAGAACGAGGTTATGAGGGCGGTCAAAAATCCCAGGAGCCAGTAAATCCAGTGGCCGCCCCACGGACTGGCATAGGCATTCCACAAAATCTCGTCCTTGCTGAAGAATCCGCTGAAGCCCGGAATGCCGGCAATGGCCAGCGTTGCAACCGCCATCGTCCAGAAGGTCCAGGGGATATGCTTGCGCAGGCCGCCCATCTGGCGCATGTCCTGCTCGCCACCCAGGGCATGGATCACCGAGCCGGAACCAAGGAACAACAGCGCCTTAAAGAAAGCGTGGGTCATCAGGTGGAAGATGCCGGCGCTGAAGGCCGCCACGCCGCAGGCCATAAACATATAACCCAGCTGCGAAATCGTGGAGTAGGCCAATACCCGCTTGATGTCGGTTTGCGTTATGCCGATGGTGGCGGCAAAAAAGGCGGTCATGGTGCCGACAACGGCGACCACCGTAAGCGCCGTGGGCGAGCGGAAGAATATGGGATTCGAACGCGCCACCATGTAAACGCCCGCCGTGACCATTGTCGCGGCATGGATCAGGGCGCTGACCGGTGTCGGGCCTTCCATGGCGTCCGGCAGCCAGACGTAGAGCGGCAATTGCGCCGATTTACCGCAAGCGCCAGTCATCAACAGTATGCCGATGGCGGTGAGTAATCCCACGCCTGCGGTTTCGATCGGAAGCCGTGACACCTTCTCAAAGACTTCGCTGAACGTCAGCGTTCCGAAGTGTTGAATCATCAGGAATAGCGCTATCAGGAATCCGAAGTCGCCAATGCGGTTGACGATGAAAGCCTTCTTGCCGGCGCTGGCGGCCGAATCGCGCAGGAAGAAAAATCCGATCAACAGATACGACGCCAGTCCAACGCCCTCCCATCCGACAAACATCAACAGATAATTGTCAGCCAGCACCAGCGTAAGCATGAAGAACATGAACAGGTTCAGATAGGCAAAATAGCGGTAGTATCCCCCCTCATGCTCCATGTACCCGGCCGAGTAGATGTGGATCAGGAAGCCGACGCCGGTGACCACCAGGATCATAACCAGCGAGAGCTGATCCAGCTGAAAGGCGAAGGGCACGCTGAAATCGCCTGCGCGGAACCATGTGGCGTAGCTCTCGATGTGGGGAATGGCCGCTTCCGCCAGGCCGGCAAAACGCAGGGCACAGAGCGCTGCCCAGGCAAAGGCCGCGCCGGAGGCGAACAGCGCCACAGCCGTTACCAGCTTGCGCGGGAAGCCCCGGCCAAACAGGCCGTTGACCGCGGCGCCGGCCAATGGCAGCGCCGGTATGAGCCAGAGATGAAAGGTCTCGTTCATAGTTTCAACAGGTCAACGCGGTCCACGTCCAGCGTCGCACGCGTGCGAAAAACAGCAATGATGATGGCCAGTCCAACCGCGGATTCTGCCGCGGCCACAACCATGACAAAAAAGACAAAGACCTGCCCGCTGAGGACATGCCAGCGCGCGGCGAAGGCGACAAATGACAGATTGACCGCATTGAGCATGAGCTCGACGGACATGTAAATGGTGATGATATTGCGCTTGATCAGAAATCCGGCGACGCCGCAGGCGAAGAGGATGGCGCTAAGCACGAGATAGTATCCCAGCGGAACCATCAGTCCTCCTTCCTTGCCAGTACGACCGCGCCCATAATGGCGATCAATACCAGAACCGAGGTGACTTCAAAGGGCAACAAATACGGCTTGAAAAGCTGCTCGGCAATGAGCATGGGCGAGCCATAGGTTGCGCCGACGGGTACCGGCAGGTTCGCCGGGTCGTGTTTGACCAAAACCCACGCCAGCAGGATGCCGATGGCCAGCATGGCGGGGAAGCCGAACATCCAGGCCACCCGGCTTCTGCCGCCCGAACGGGCTTCCTCTCCGGCGTTCAACAGCATGATGACAAAGATGAACAGCACCATGATCGCGCCGGCGTAAACAATGATCTGGATGATGGCGACAAACTCGGCGCCCAGAAGGAGATACTCCGCGGCCAGCGAGCCCATCACGACGATCAGCGAAAGCGCGCTGGCAATCGGATGCTTCTGCGCCAGCAGGTTCAACGCCCCCGCCACCGCCAGCGCGCCGAAAATAAAGAAGAGCAGGTAATGAATCATCTAGCTTCTCAGGGCCACCACCAGCGCCGTGACCAGGATATTGGCGATGGCTAAGGGCAACAGAACCTTCCAGCAAAAAGACATCAACTGGTCATAGCGGAAGCGCGGCAACGTGCCGCGAACCCACACATACAAAAACAGAAAAAAGAAAATCCGCAGGGCAAACCAGAATACGTGCAGCAGGCCGGCCTGCCAGGAATACGGCCCAAAGCCGAAAATCGGTCCCGTCCAGCCGCCAAAAAACAGGATCGAAGCCAGACAGGCGACGGTGAACATGTTGGCGTACTCGGCCATGAAGAACATGGCGAACTTCATCGAGCTGTACTCGGTGTGATAGCCGGCCACCAGTTCGGTTTCCGCCTCCGGCAGATCGAATGGAATGCGGTTGGTTTCCGCGAAGGCCGCGCAGATGTAAATCAGGAACGCCACAAACTGGCAGCCGGTCAGAATATTCCAGTTGGGCAGCCATCCCCAGCGCAGTCCGTGCTGCGCGGTCACGATCTCCTGCAGGCTGAAACTGCGCGCCAGAATCAGCACGCCGATCAGCGACAGGCCCAGCACAACCTCGTAGCTGACCATCTGCGCGCTGCCGCGCAGGGCGCCCAGCAGGGAATACTTGTTATTGGAGGCCCAGCCCGCCAGGGCAATGCCGTACAGGCCGATCGAAGTGATGCCCAGAATAATCAGCAGGCCAATGTTGACGTCGGTCACCTGCACCGCGGTCTGCAGGCCGCCGATGTGCAGCGGCGGCGAAAAGGGAATTACGGCGATTGAGCTCAACGCCATCGTCAGGGCGATCAGCGGGGCCGCCAGATAGAGCGCCTTGTTGACGTAAGGCGGCGTGATGTCTTCTTTGAAAATGAACTTCAGCCCGTCGGCCAGCGGCTGCAGCAGGCCGAAGGGACCGACACGCGAGGGGCCCCAGCGGTTCTGTATGCGGCCAACCAGCTTGCGCTCGAACCAGGTCAGGTAGGCCACCGAGGTCAGCAGCAACCCCAGGGCAACTGCGGTCTTCCCCAGTGCCAGCAAAAGAAAAACGGTAATGGGCGATAAGTTCGTCATTTTGGAGAAACTGATTCCTGTCTCTGAGCCTCTGCGTCTTCGCGCGCGGTCTCCCTGGCTGGATTCTCCACCACCGAATTCAACACCTTGGAATGGAGCCCCAATGTGCCTGAAGTGAACAGCGTATCGTGCGCGGGACGGATCAAAGACGGATCGTCTGTAGCGCTGCCGTGGCCCGATTCCGGGGAAGTCGTGTGCTCGTCGTTGCCGGCCAGCAGGTTGAGTCGCGATACGGCATAGCCGGGCACCAGACGCTGAATCTCATCCAGCATGGCAACGGGGTCGAGGGGGCTGAGCTTCAGAGTCAGTCCTTGTTCGGTGAGCCACACCGCATGCCGGTCGGGTTCGCCGGATTGCGCGCCGCGCGACTGCCCCATATCCGCCAGCTGCGGCGGCCCGAAGGGCACGAGCTTTTCCAAAGGAAATCCCATGTGCTGGGCAATGCCCACGATGATTTCGAAATCACTCTTCACGCCGGCCATATCGGCAGCCTTGCCGAGCATCTGCAAGTCGCCGCAGGTATTGGTAAACGAGCCCGCCTTCTCATACGGCGAGGCAGAGGGCAATACGACATCGGCGGCCATGGCCGTTTCGGTAATGTACATATCCTGCACTACCGTGAACGGCTTGATTACGGCAAACGGATCCACCTGATGGCTCGCGACCGGATTGCAGCCCACGATATACAGGGCCTTCAATTTGTCGGCGGCGGCGGCCTGGAACATCTGCTGCAAATTCAGGCCGGGTGCTTTCGGGGCGTCGGCCATCCAGTCTCCGGCCGGCGCCTGGCCCAACGGAATGTATCCCGGCAGCAGGTGCGGATACAGTCCCATGTCGGCCGCGCCACGGGAATTGGCGTAATCGCCGAGGCAAATAAAGCGGGCCTTCGGCAATGCCTGGATGAGTTTGGCGATGTGCGCTCCGCGCAGATCGGAACTGAAGGCGACAATCAACTGCTCTTCGCCGCGCAGTTTTTCGCGCAGGGCGGCCAAAGATTCCGCGGTTGTTGCGTTGATTCCCAGTCCTTCCGGGGCGGCATCGGTGCCGGAGAGGAAATCGAGAAAGCGGCATTCCCCATTCTCCTCCGGCACCTGGGCAAAAGCCGTTGCCTGCCGGCGCAGTTTAATAGCGTCGGAGTTTACGAGGTAGAGCCGGGCTCGGCGCAGGCGAACGTTGGTGCGAATCTGCCAGGCCAATAAGGGATGTTCTTCCGTAGGATTGCCGCCGATCAGCAGGATCGCCGGCGCCTCGGCAACGTCGCGCATGCCGGCGGTGCGGCCGGACTGGCCGGAGAGCGCGGCGGAGAATGCCGGGAAATCGGCGGTACGATGGTGATCGATATTATTGGTTCGCAGCACCACCCTGGCGAACTTCTGGAGCAGGTAATTTTCTTCGTTGCTGGCATGGGTGGAACCGAGGACGCCGATGGTTTCCGGTCCGAATTCGTTGCGAGTTTCCGTGAACCTGCGGGCAATCAGCGCGAGTGCTTCCTCCCATGAGGCCGGAGTGAGAGTGCCATTCTGGCGGATCAGCGGCTGCGAAATGCGTTGGCCCGGGGCGAAGGCGTCGTAGGCATAGCGCCCCTTGATGCATAGAAAGTCGCCGTTCATGCCGCTCTTGTCGCGGTTGTCGCCGCGCACGATCTCCATGCCTTCGGGCGAGCGGCGCACCCCGAGCGTCGTTTTGCAGCCGTCGCCGCAAAAGGCGCAAGCGGTGCCGACATGCTTCATCTCCCAGGGCCGGGTCTTGTAGCGATACGCGCCGCTGGTCAGCGCTCCCACCGGACAAATATCGATGCACATGCCGCACTCTTCGCACTCCAGGGACTCGCCCTGGTTCGGCAGAATCGTTTGCGAGGAGTTCCGGTTGCCGATGCCCAGCGCCCAAACGTCCATGCCTTCGCCGCAGACGCGGACACAGCGATAACACAGGATGCAGCGCGGCCGGTCGAAATAGACCACCGGCGACCACTGTTCTTCCGGCCGATGGTTCTTGATATCGATGAGCTTCGATTCGGGGGCCCCGTACTTGAAAACCATGTCCTGCAATTCGCACTGCCCGCCGGCATCGCATACGGGACAGTCCAGGGGATGGTTCTGCAGCAGGAATTCGAGCATGGCCTTGCGCGCCTGCTTGACCTCATCGTCGCCGGTGACGACGACCATGCCTTCCTGAATGACCGTGGTGCAGGCGGTCTGGAGCTTTGGCATGCGCTCGATCTTGACCAGGCACATGCGGCAGGCGCCTTGCAGCGATAGGCCGGGATAATAGCAGAACGCCGGGATCTCGATCCCGTGGCTCTTGCAAACCTCAATCAGCAACGAGCCCGCGGGAGCGGTGATCTTCTTGCCGTCAACCGTAATGTTTATGTCAGCCATGTAACAATCGTTTCCCGTTTTTCCTTACCCGTTCCACTTACGACTCAAACGGACATTGCTTGCCGTCCAGATGGGCTTCAAATTCTTCGCGAAACTTCTTAACGATCGAAATGGCCGGCATGGCCGCGGCATCGCCCAGCGGACAAAAGGTACGGCCCAGCATGTTCTCGCTCAAGTAGGCCAGATTATCGATGTCCTGCATCACGCCGCCGCCGGCGTGCAAGCGCTTCAAGGTCTTCTTCAACCAGTCGGTGCCTTCGCGGCAGGGGATACACCAGCCGCAGCTTTCATGCTGATAGAAGCTTTCCGTCCGCAACAGGTACTTCACCAGGCAGGTGCGGTCGTCGAGCACAATCACGCCGCCGGAACCCAAAAACGTTCCCGCCTTCTGCATGGAATCGAAATCGGCGGGAATATCGATTTCCTCGGGCTTCAGAATCGGAACCGACGAGCCGCCGGGGGTGACCGCTTTCAACTGGCGCCCCTTCCAGATGCCGCCGCCCACCTGGTAAATCATCTTCTTCAGGTTGTAGCCGAGAGGGAGTTCATACACGCCGGGCTTTTCGACCGATCCACTCAGGCAGAACAAGCGGGTGCCGCCGTTCTTGGGAGTCCCCAGCCCGGCATACCATTCGCTGCCACCCAGCAGGATATGCGGCACATTGGCCATGGTTTCGGCGTTATTAATGACCGTCGGACCGCCGTAGAGGCCGATCACCGCGGGGAATGGCGGGCGAATGCGGGGCACGCCGCGCTTGCCTTCCAGCGATTCCATCAACGCCGACTCTTCGCCGACTTCGTAAGCCCCGGCCCCGCTATGCACGGCGGCATGGAAACGGCGGCCACTGCCGCAAATGTTGTCGCCCAGGAAGCCCCGCGCATAGGCGTCAGCCACTGCGCGCTCCATGATCTCGATCAGGTACCGGTATTCACCGCGCAGATAGATGTAGCCTTGCTCCGAGCCCACGGCCATGCCGGCGATCATGACGCCCTCGATCACCGAGTGCGGATCTTGCTCGAAGATCAGGCGGTCCTTGCAGGTGCCGGGTTCGCTCTCGTCGCCGTTGCACAGAATGTATTTTGGCCGCGGCGACTCCTTGGGAACGAAGGACCACTTCATCCCGGTCGGGAAGCCCGCCCCGCCCCGCCCGCGCAGGTTTGAGGCCTTCACCTCGGCGATGATTGCCTCTGGGGTCATCTGGAGCGCTTTTTGCACGGCCTTATAGCCGTCCAGCTCCAGATAGCGGTCGAGGTTGGCCGCGCCCAGGCCAAAGCGCCGGGAGACCACTCTTACTTCGTCGGGATGGGAAACGAGTTCAGCCATTCATGCCCATTTGTGCCCATTTGCAATTTGCAATTTCAAATTTGTAATTTGCTGACGTTGCCTCAGTTCGCAAAAAACTAAGCATGACCAGGACTAAATTACACATTTGAAATCACTGCGTTCCTTGCTTCTTGTACTCCTCGATTACCTGATCTATTTTCTCCGGCGTCAGGTTCTCATGGAAGTCGTAATTGACCTGCATGGCCGGGCCCCAGGAGCAGGCGCCGATGCATTCGACTTCTTCCAGCGAGAACTGTCCGTCCGGGGTGGTCTGCTTGTGGCCGACGCCCAGCTTCTTCCGGGCGGCCGCAAAAACCTCTTCCGCTCCCCGCAGCATGCAGCAAATGTTGGTGCACACTTGCACGTTGTATTTGCCACGCGGTTTGGTGGTCAGCATGGAGTAATAGCTGATCACGCTGCGCACTTCCAGTTCCGTCAGATCCAGGCGCGCAGCGATTTCGCGGATGGCTTCCCCGGTGAGATAGCCCAGTTCGTCCTGCAGGTATAACAGCGACGGCACCAGCACCGAGCGTTTGATCGGGTAATGGGTGAGCCATTCGGCATAGCGAGCTTCGAATTTTTCGGAAAACTTCATGAAGTCCCAGATCTCAAAATTTCAAATTTGAAATTACTCAATTACCCAGCTCCCCAATGACTCGACCCTAGAGATTGTCAAATTTCAAATTACAAATTTGAAATTTGAAATTACCCGGCTCCCCGCTGACTCAACCCTACCTATCCACGTCTCCCAGTACGATATCGATGCTGCCGATGGCCGCAACTACGTCCGCGATCAGTTGGCCTTCGCACATCTTCGGCAACGTCTGCAGGTTGGCGAAGGATGGTGAGCGCATATGGACCCGGTACGGCTTGGGAGTTCCGTCGCTGACGATGTAGTAGCCCATTTCGCCGCGCGGCGATTCTACGGCCTGATACACTTCGCCGGCGGGAACCGTGAAGCCCTCGGTCACAATCTTGAAGTGGTAGATCAGGGCTTCCATCTGGGTCTTCATCTTTTCACGATCCGGAAGCACGACCTTGGGGGCGTCGGCCTTAATCGGTCCCGCGGGCATTCCGTCCAGAGCCTGCCGCGCAATGGCCGTCGATTCGCGCAGTTCCTGAACGCGCACCTGATAACGGGCGTATACGTCGCCCACATTGGATACCGGGACGTTGAATTGGAAATTCTCGTAACCGCTGTAAGGCTGATCGCGGCGCAAGTCCCAGTCCACGCCGCTGGCGCGCGCCGTGGGGCCGGTGGCGCCCAGCGCCAGTGCATCCTCGGCGGTGATGTGCGCCACGCCCTTTAAGCGGCGCATCCAGATGGGGTTCTGCGTCAGCAAAGATTCGTATTCGTCCACTTTGGAGGAAAATGTCTCCAGGAACTTGCGGACGCGTTCGAAAAATCCAATTGGAGGCTCCAGTGCCAATCCTCCAATGCGGAAGTACGAGGTCATCATGCGCTGGCCGCTTACCATTTCGAAAGGCGCAACACGTCTTCGCGTTCGCG
>CAZUCM010000107.1:0-9139 GCA_964619235.1 uncultured Terriglobales bacterium | reverse complement strand
CCGTCGCACCACTCAAGGTGATGCCGGTCGCGGTCACGGTGAGGCTGGTGCCTACGTTGCTTTGCGGGAAGGTTGCCGTCGCCGGAGCGCAAGTAACGCCGGCCGCGGCTGGCGTCAACGTGCAGGTGATGTTACTGACCGGCTCGGTGTTGGTGCCGTCATATGCCTTGTTGGCCGCGATGATCGAGGCGGCTACCGATACGGCAGTGATGTTGGCGGTAGCCATAGCGGAGCTCGAGGTCAGCGAGTAGTTTGTCGCCGGGCCGCCGCTCAAGCTGATGCCCGTTACCGTCACCGTGATGCCGGTACCGGCACCCGCCTGGCCAAAGGTTGCTGCCGATCCGGCGCAGGTAACCGCGCTGGCATCCCCCGCCAGCACATTCGTCAGCGTACACGTAGTGCTGCCGATGGGCTCGGCGATAGTGCCGTCATAAGGCTTGCTTGCGGCAGTCACCGTTGGCGTGACCGGCTTCTTGTCAATGATCTGGTTGCCTGTGGCCTGTCCGCCGGAAGCGTAGTTGGGGTCCGTGCTGCTGAAGGTGCCGGTTACGCTCGTACCCGCCGTCGCATTCGTGATGCTGGCGGGGTTGAAGACGAAGGTACCGGAAACGGTAGCGCCGCCTACGCCGGTGGCCGTGCCGGTGCAGGTGTGCGGGTTGCCGTCATACGTCACTTCCGCACAGTTCGCGGTCAAAGACGGCGTCGCCACGCTGATCGCCAACGTGCCCGAAGCCGTGCCCGCCAAATAACCGCTGTTGGTGCAATTCACATTTTCCGGGTAACTCCCGGCAGCGGTTTCCGGAACCAGGCCGGTGCAGATCGCCCCAGATGGCGTGGGCGTGGCCGTGCAGGAATGCGCGTTGCCGTCATAGGTCACGGTTGGGCACGATAGCGACACCGACACCGTAGGCTCCACGTTGATAACCAAGCTGCCGATGGCCGTTCCTCCGCTTGCATAGTTCGAGTTGGTGCTGGTGAATGTCCCCACCACCGGGTAAGTCGCAGCCGCCGATGGCACGGTCGTCGAGCCGTTATAGGTATAGGCCCAAGAACCGGTTACCGTCGCGCCGCCCACACCTGTTGCCGACCCGCCCGGCAAGCAACCTTGTGGACTGCCGTTCGCCGTTACCGGATTGCACGTCAACGTCAGAGCTGGAGCCGCGGCATCGACTTTAAGCGTGCCGCTGGTCGTCCCGCTGCTCGCGTAGTTCGAATTGCTGCTGGTAAAGGTGCCGCTTTCCGAATAGCTGCCTGCAGCCGTCTCGTTTCCCGGATTGAACACGAATGAACCGGTTACCGTCGCGCCGCCCACGCCCGTAGCCGCACCGGTGCAGGTGTGCGGATTGCCGTCATAGGTCACTTCCGTACAGTTCGCCGTCAACGACGGCGGCGCTGCGTTGATCACCAAGGTACCCGAGGCCGAGCCCGCCGTATACCCGCTATCGGTGCAGTTTACGCTTTCCGGATAGCTGTTGGCGTTGGTCTCTGCCACCAGTCCAGTACAGGTCGCTCCCGATGGAGTTGGCGTCGCAGTGCACGAGTGCGCATTTCCGTCAAAGGTCACGGTAGGGCACGACAACAGCACCGTCACCAACGGTCCCGAGCTGATAATCATCGTACCGCTGGCGGGTCCGCCGTTCGCGTAGTTTGCATTGGTGCTGGTGAACGTGCCAATCACGGAGTAAGTTGCAGCCGTCGATGGCGCTGTCGAGCTGCCGTTATAGGTGTAGGCCCACGAACCGGTGACCGATGCGCCGCCAATGCCGGTGGCCGTGCCGCCCGGCGAACAGATCTGCGGGTTGCCGTTAGCTTCGACTGTATTACAGGTCAGCGTCAGAGACGGGTTCGCGGCATCAATCTGCAGCGATCCGGCCGCTGTCCCGCCGCTCGTATAGTTTGGGTTGCTGCTGGTAAATGTACCTGTCTCCGAATAGCTCCCCGCAGCCGTCTCGCTTCCCGGATTGAACCCGAACGAACCGGTTACCGTCGCTCCGCCCACGCCCGTCGCCGTGCCCGTGCAGGTATGCGCATTGCCATCGTAGGTGACTTCCGTACAGTTCGCGGCCAGCGCCGGCGCCACCGGAGTGATGTTCAGTGTCGCGGCCGGAGCCGTTCCGTTGGCATAGTTGCCGTTGCTGCTGGTAAATGCGCCGCTCGCGCTGTAGCTGCCGGCGTTGACAGGCGCAGTCGTGCTGGGTCCGTATGTGGTGCTGCCAGTACCGGTGTATGTGATCACCCAGGTGCCGGGTACCGCCGTTACCCCATCCACGCCCAATGCCGAGCCCGTGCAGGTGTATGCCCCATTATTGTATGCACCTCCCGGACAACTCAGAGCCAGAGTGGGCGCCGCTGCCGCTACGGTGAAGGTATCGCTTCCGCTGGAGGTCGCAAAATTGGAGTCGCCGCTGTACACCGCACTGACCGTATGGCTTCCGGCGCTCAGCGACGAAAGAACATCCGGCGCGCTGCCGCTGGCAAGCGCAACCGGAGATCCGGCGGAACCGTCCACCGTAAAGGTTACCGTGCCCGCGTCGGGCGTGGGCGTCACTGTGGCGGTCATGTTTACCGCGGCGCCATAGATCGGGCTCGCTGAGTTTGTAACGGCCGTCGTCGTAGTCGTGGCCCCGCTCGTCACGTTCACCGTCACCGAATTCACGCCGCCCGTACCCACAAAGGTAACCGGGTAGTCCGTGGAGGAATAGAGCGAATACGAATCTCCGACGTACGCAGCCGTATAGGTGTGTGGCCCAACGCTGGGCGCGGGAATGGTAACTGCCGTCACGTTCCCGGTGGTTGCCACCGGCGAACTGGCCACTACCGTACTGCCTTCCAGAATATTCACCGTTCCGGTCGGCGCTGGATTGCCAGAAACTACCGGCTCCACGATCACCGACACCACCGGCGATTGTCCCGAACTCACGCTGGGCGTTGTAGTAAAAATTTCTCCCGCCAGATAAACCCACTTTCCGGTGCAGTCATATGGAGGATTGCTGTCCGGAAAGCCGGATATATCGGTTACCGTGCTGCTGTTAAGGGTCCCCAGGGATGACGCGAAGCTCACCGGGTCCGGACCCAGCGAGAAATTGGCATACTCGTAGGCAACCGACGACGGAGCCGTATCAAACACAACGTTATTGAACGTAATCCCCAGTGGGTTCGCGGCATTGTATCCATCCAGCATCAGCCCACCGGCCGAACTCGGCGTGGTCACGTGCACATTGTGCACAGTAACGCTCTTGAAGTAGGGGTAAGCCGTTCCCGCCGAACTGGAGTAAAACGGATTGAAGACCAGCGGGGTGTATTCGTTCAGAATACACACACCTTCGTAATCGACATTGCTGACTGTTCCGCCGTAACTCTGGGCCGACTTGATCTTCAGTCCGGCCCCATTATGATCGCTAAGATTGCCTGACATCACCAGATCGGTGATCAGTACGTTGCTTACCCCCCCGTAAGTCCCGCTCCCGATCGACATCCCGTGACCCGTATACAAATGGTTGTGGGAGAAGGTCAAGTTGGAGATTGGGCGGGACGAGCCCGAACTCGATCCTCCCTTGATCGCGACCTCGTCGTCGCCGTCGCTGATGAAAGAATTCGTGACCGTGATATTTGAAGCTCCGGAGCTGGTGTTCGCGCCGGGATCGATTCCATCGGTATTGCGCGCCGTATAGGGAGCTATCACCTTGACGTCCCAGGCCGTAAATCCGCTCGTGCCGGTGTTCGTCACGTGGAACATCGGCGAGTTCTGGATCGTAATCTTATACAGAGTGAAACTGGTCGCCCCGGAATGCAAATCCAGCAGGGTTGGGTTGTACTGGTTCTGTCCCAGAGCCTGGGCCTCATTGGCGATCTGCCACCAGGTACAAGGCGTCGACATCGGCGAAGGACAGGTAAAATTCGTGCCGTCACTGTTCACCAGATTCTGTCCGCCCTGTCCATCGATGGTTCCATAGCCCATGATGGACATGCTGCCTGAGGTGACCCCGATCAGGGGAGTACAGGGATTCGAACTACTGGCGGAAATCGTTCCGCAGGTTGGGGCATAGTCGACAGGATTCAGCGACCCATAGAGCGTGACTCCGGCATCGATCAAGAGCCCTTGGCCACTGTGGTTCAACGAAATCGGCTGGGTCAAAAAAGCATTGTTGCTGCCGGAGGCGGCAAGTTCCACCATCTGGCCGGAAGAGCATTTGGAAAAGGCGCCCGATATATTATTGGTATCGAAAATCGTTTGATTCAGGCTGCTGGACGATTGCTGGGCAAACACCACCGCACAGACGCAATTCGTCGTCACGGTGGCTGAACAGGTCACAGTCGCGGGCGAGGTTGTCAGCGGAAGCGTAGGCTCGGTGACCGTGCGCGTATCCTGCGCCATCAACGAAAACGGCGCCAGAACCACCAGCATCACCAGGAAGAACATTCCCAAACAAAGATTGCTTTTCGATACCATCACAATTCACCGTCCTGCGCTTCAATTACGATTCCACGTTCCCGGCGCACACAGGCACACTGGCGCACCCGTAGCGCTCCACTCGTATTACACCGTGCCGGCGTCCCCCCACCAAGCCGCATCTGCGCCTTCCATGTGACTACGGTAATTTGGCGAGATCTGTCGCCGCCTAAGGTCTCTCTCCTACTTTTTCCCGGAAGTAACCTGAAAAGACCTCTCGTGGAATCGGCATTGCCAATTCCAGGTCAGCCTGGATGATCCATGAAGATAACGGCGAGTCCCAAGGGACGATTGCATTTGCGCGGGACGCCGGTCCCGCTCGACCCTGCGCGGTCAACTTTGGGTCGGATTTGTGGGTATTTGAAGGGGCTGAAAGCCCGCCGATTCCACCCTTGGCCAGGCTTACGTCATCACGCTCGCGAATAATGGGGATATCAGCTCCGCCGGTCTCCCTTTTCTTATTCGCCGGTTCCGTTCAGCGTGACCGTGTGGGGCGAGGTCGCGGTATTGTCTCCGATCGTCACGGTCGCGCTTCTGCTGCCCGTGGCCGCCGGATGGAATTTCACCCGGAGATTGCAGCTCGCTCCCGGCGCCAGGCTGGTTGTGACCGCGGTCGTACACGTACCTGCCTGGTCACTCAAGTCGAAGTCCCCGGAACTGAGAACCACTTGCGATACGATGACCGGCTGAAACCCGGTACTTTTCAGCGTGAGGTACTGCGTTGCTGCCGTCGAGCCCACCTTCGTGGCCGGGAACGTCAGCGTGCCGGCGCTAAGCGAAAGCTGGGCTCCGGAAATTGCCGTTCCACTCACCGCCACCTGCTGCGGTGAACCCGTGAGATTGTCGTTGATATACAGGATCGCCGACCGAGTGCCGACCGCCGCGGGAGTGAAGATGATTCGCAGATTACACTCCGCGTGATTCCCCAGACTAGCGCCCGTCGTGCACGTGCCGGCCTGGTTGCTCACCGTGAAGTCTCCTGGATTCGTCCCGCCAATCGCCACCCCGCTTACCAGCAGCGGCGCCGTTCCCGTGCTGGTAATCAGCACGTACTGCGCCGTCGAAGTCTGCCCCATCATGATCGGCGCAGGAAAAGCCAGTGACGTGGTGCTGATGCTGGCTGATACCGTCCCCGCCATCGACGCGTTGATCACCAGATTTCCCGAACCGGAACCATTGGCGTAGTTCGAATCAGCGCTGGTAAACGTCCCCAGTTCCGCATAACTGCCCACCGTTGTCTCGCTGCCAGGAGCAAAGGTAAACGCACCGCTGACCGCCGCTCCGCCTATGCCGGTCGCCGTCCCCGTACAGGAGTGCGCATTGCCGTCATACAGAACCACCGGACAGTTCACCGCCACCAGCGGCGCAGCCTGCCCTACCATGACGGAAGCAGCCCCGCTGGATGCAATAAAAGTGGTATCGCCGCTGTACGCCACACTCACCGAGTGGCTCCCGGCCGCCAGTATTGGCAATGCCGCACCCGCGCTGCCGTTCACCAGCGTCACCGGAACTCCCGGCGTTCCATCAACCGTAAAGATCACCGATCCCGTTGGCGTTCCCGGCCCGCTCGCCGGCGCAACCGTAGCCGTCAACTCGACCGAATTGCCATAGACCGGACTCGCTGGAGAAGCCATCACGGTCGTGTTGGTGGCAGAGGTCGGACCAGTCACGGTGACCGTCACCGAATTCACGCCGCCGGTACCGGTAAAGGTCAAAGGGTAGTTCGTGGAGGAATATAGCGAATATGTATCTCCGGTGTATTCGGCCGTATACGTATGCTGCCCGGCACTGGGACTGGGAATCGTAACCGTTGTGACGTTCCCGGCGGAAGCCACGGCCGCGGTAGCCACAACCGTGCCGTTTTCCAGAATATTCACCGTTCCGTCCGGCGCCGGGCTGCCCGAAACCACCGGTTGCACAATCACCGACACGATCACCGGTTCTCCTCCGCTGACGCTCGGCGTGGTCGTAAAGATTTCTCCCGCCAAATAAACCCACTTCCCCGTGCAGTCATAGGGAGGATTGCCGTCCGGAAAGCCGGGGACATCGGTTACCGTGCTGTTATTGCTTCCGCTGACCAGCTTGGCGCTGAAACTCACCGGGTCCGGGCCCAACGTGAAATTGCCGTAATCGTATGAGACAGACTTCGGAGCCGTGTCGAACACGACGTTATTCAGCGTCAGTCCCAGAGGATAAGTGGAGTTATACCCGTCCAACAACAGGCCACCCGCCGAACTGGCGGTGGTGACGTGTATATTGTGCAACGTAACGCTCTTGAAATAAGGGTACTCCGTCCCTGAAGAGTTCGTATAAAACGGGTCAAAGACCAGCGGATTATACTCGTTCAGGATGCAAACGCCTTCGTAGTCGATATTGCTTACTGTACCACCTTCACTCTGGGCCGACTTGATCCGCAGTCCATTCTCGTTGCGGTCGCTCAGGTTTCCCGACATCGTCATATCGGTCACCAGCACTTTATTTACCCCACCGTTGGTTTCACTCCCGATCGACACTCCGTGGCCGGTATAGAAATGGTTATGGGAAATCGTGATATTGGAAATCGGATGATTCCCCTTGATCGCGATCATGTCATCGCCCGTGCTGATAAAGGAATTCGTGACCGTGATATTCGAGGCGCCGGCGCTGGTGTTCGGGCCGGGATCGATTCCGTCGGTGTTCGGCGAATTATAGGGGGCAATCACTTTTACGTCCCAGGCCGTAAATCCACTCATGCCCGAATTCGTCACGTGGAACATCGGCGAGTTTTGCATCGTAATCTTATACAGCGTGAAATTGCTCGCCCCGGAATGCAGGTCCAGCAGCGTAGGGTTGTATTGGTTCTCGCCCAGGAACCCGGCCTCGTTGCCAATCTGCCACCACGTACATGGCGTCGACAGCGGCGAAGGACAGGTGTAGTTGCTGCCGTCACTATTTACCAGATTCTGCCCGCCTTGCCCGTCGATGGTTCCATAACCCATAATCGACACCCCCGACACCGTCACTCCAATCAAAGGTGTGCAGGAATTCGAACTACTGGTGGAGATTGTCCCGCAAGTCGGGCTGTAATCGAGAGGATTCAGCGAGGCAAACAGCGTGACTCCGGCATCGATCAACAACGTCGTCCCTAAATGATTCATCGAAATCGGCTGGGTCAGAAACGCATTGTTACCGCCGGAAGCGGCCAATTCCACCGCCTGGCCCGCGGAACATTTGGCAAAAGCGCCGCTAAGGCTATTGGTATCGAAGATCGTCTGATTCAGGCTGCCGGCCGACTGCTGGGCCAGCAACACCGCACACACGCAGTTCGTCGTCACCGTACTCGAACAGGTCACCGATGCGGGAGAGGTGGTCAACGGCAGCGTCGGCTCGGTTACCGTGCGCGTATCTTGCGCCAACAATGTCAACGGAGCCAGCAGCAATAGCATGAGCGAAACGGCAATTCCCACACAAAAACTGCTTTTCGACACCTTCACAGTTCACCCCCTGGGACTTCACTTCCATAGGACAAGGCTCTTCGCCCACCCCGCAAGCCAACCTACGATCTATGCTTTTCTGAAAAAGACGACAGGCCTTTAAGATTTTAACACAGCTTCTGTCGGACTATAAAGCGGCATCTGCTTTCATGGGATAACAAAAGTAACTCCGCAAAACCTCAAGAGGACGGCCGGTGGTCTGGAGGAGGGCGACTTTCGGCACATTGCAATTACCCGAAAATAGCGGCGGCGGACAGATTCCCGCGCACACGTTTCCCTTCCGGCTGGGCACGGCCTCGCTGGAGTCTTTTTGCATGCGACCCGTCAGGTACGCGTCAGGGCTGGGGTGGGGAGGCGGTCTTCAATTCCGGAGGACCTGGCAGCATTGTGGAACCGGAATGTTTATGCTCCTGAATGTGGTCCCATACCAGGCGATCTTCAAGCCATACGATTTGTCGCTGGGCCAGATTGGCGTCTTGCAGTGCCGGCCGGTGGCTAATGGCAAATTGCTCACCGCATTGCTCGCATGTCACGGTCGCCATCACGATATAGTGGGGAGAAATCTCTCCGCTCCGGCGCCGTCGTTTCGCCATGCCGAAGGAAACTGCCTGGTCTTTGTTCAAGAAAATCCTTAGTTTGCCAGACGAGTGCGCGGTAGAAGCTACCACGCACTCAGACTGATTGATCCCGGTTATTCGCCTGGATGATTCCCGAGGAAAGCGATGACGATTCCAGATGGATAGAAGCACCGGGCTTTAGCCCGGCGACAGGAAAGACAAAGTTCAGCAGGCTTTCACCCCGGGTCTTCTCCGCCGATGCTTTCACCTTTGGCCCGGCTTATTTCATCGCACTCATGAATAATCCCAATTAGTACCGGCCGCCGCCACCACCACCACGGCCGCCACGGCCGCCGCCGGAGAAAGAACGTTCTTTCTTCGGGCGCGCTTCATTCACCATGAGCGCGCGTCCGCCCAGCGTCGCCCCGTTCAGGTCGGCTATGGCTTTGTCGCCTTCGCTATCGTTGGCCATTTCCACAAAGGCGAAACCGCGCCGTTGCCCGGTATCCCGGTCGGTTACGATCGCCACTTTATCGACTTTTCCGTACACCTCGAATGCTGCTCGCAGTTCGTCCTCGGTGCTCTGGAAGTCAAGATTCCCCACATAAATATTCTTCATACTCTGCCTCGTTTCTGGACTATTTGATTGTCAGTGTTTC
>CAZUCM010000106.1:0-9245 GCA_964619235.1 uncultured Terriglobales bacterium | reverse complement strand
GCGCGGTTCCAGCAACAGCCACACCGGCAGCACCGAGGCCACGAATCCATAGATCGCCATCAGTACCGTAATCTGATGGCCAGTGAAGGTCAGCGTATGGGCGAACGGAGATCCGGCAAAAGTCTTCCCCAGGATCACGGCGCCAATCAACAAAACGACTCCTATGATGCTCGGCCCGGTGATCTTGATTTTTCCCGCCGTGCTCTTGAACATGTACCAACCCATGAACAACGCGATCGGGATGGTCATGCCGATCGTGAACACTCCCCAGGGGCTGTTGGCCAGCGCATTCACCACAACAATGCCCAGACCGGCCAGCGTCACCAGCAGAATGAACAGCACCGCAATCATGGCGACAAGACCCGCGAAGGGACCGATCTCGTTGCGCGCAATGTCGGCCAGCGAACGGCCTTTGTGCCGCACCGACGCTACCAGCACGGTAAAATCCTGCACCGCTCCGGCCAGCACGCAGCCGATCAGAATCCACAAAAATCCGGGGGCAAAGCCAAACTGCGCCGCCAAAGTGGGGCCCACCAGGGGGCCCGCGCCGGCGATCGCGGCAAAGTGATGTCCGAACAAAACCCATTTCGGGGAAGGCACGTAGTTGTGCCCGTCTTCATATACGTGGGCTGGAGTGACGCGCGAATCGTCGAGGACTAACGCCTTGGCAGCGATGAACGCGCTGTAGTAGCGATACCCGATGGCGAGTACGCAGAGCACCCCAAGCATGACTGGAAAGGTGTTCACGCTAGGACTCCTCTCTCTGGGATCCTGCGCAAAAGCAACGGTCGGCCGCACTTTCACGACGGACCCGGGCGGAAATCAAAACCGTCGTGGATTATTGCTTATTCCGCAGGGTTGTTCAATGGGTAAAGAGGCAAACAGATAGTAGCGGCGCGGGATACCCCCGCTCCACGCTAGCCGCATCTAAACGGGTGGCAAGCGTAGCGCCGGAGGGCCCTATGTGCCCTCTGCGGTGAAACTGTCTCAGAGCCGCATCAAGTGATAAGCCAGGAATGCTCCCGCGTATGCCAGCACGGTCATGTAAGCAAACTGGAGCAGTGGCCATTTCCAGCTGTTGGTCTCGCGGCGAACAATGGCAATAGTGGAGACGCACTGCAAGGCAAAGGCGAAGAACACCAGCAAGGCAATGGCGGCGGCCGGGGAAATCTCGTGGCGCAAGGCGGTTTGCATGTCCATGGCTCGCGATTCGGGATCGATACCATTCAGCGTGCCCAGGGTGGCAATGACGGTTTCGCGCGCCGCCAGGGAGGTCACCAATCCCACCCCGATCTTCCAGTCAAAACCTAAAGGAGCGATCAGCGGCTCGATGGCCTCACCGGCCCGCGCCACCAGGCTCTGATCCAGCGGGGCGGGATGTCCGTTCCGCAACGGAAAAGTCGTAAGCGCCCAAAGTATAACCGTGACCGCAAGAATGACCGTTCCGGCGCGAACCACAAAGGCGCGGCCCCGATCCACCAGCCGCAGTCCCAGCGATGCCAGCGCGGGACGCCGGTAGGGCGGCATCTCCATGATGAAATGCGCGTCCTTGCTCTTGAGCACGGAAGCCTTTAACAGCCGCGCGGTAAGCACCGCCATCAGGAATCCCAGAACGTACAGCGCCAGCATTGCCGCGGCCCGCGTACCGAAGAAGACGCCCAGCAGCGGCCGGTTGATTACGAAGGCCGCAATCAACATGGTGTACACCGGCAGGCGCGCCGAACAAGTCATGAATGGCGCAATCAGTATGGTAGCCATGCGGTCGCGCTTGCTTTCGATCGTGCGGGTCGCCATGATCGCCGGCACGGCGCATGCATAGGCCGAGAGCAAGGGAATAAAGCATTTGCCGTTCAGCCCGACGCTGGCCATGGTGCGGTCGGCGATCACCGCCGCCCGGGCCAGATAACCGGAGTCTTCCAAAATGCCGATGACCAAAAACAAAAGCAGGATCTGCGGCAAAAAGACCAGCACGGAACCGACGCCCTTCCAAATTCCGTCGAGCAGAAGCGAGCGCAGCATGCCATCGGGAAGGTAGTTTCCCAGGCGAGTGCCGCACAGATCCAGCAGGCTCTGGAAAGCGTTGGAGAGCGGCTGCCCTACGGCAAAGGTGATCTGGAAGACCCCCACCACGGTGCCCAGAAAAATCAGCGGTCCCCACAAACGGTGCAGAAAGACAGAATCCAGACGGCGGGTCCACACCGGTCCGGCTGGACGGCGATAAGAGGCCTTTGCGCCTACGCGTATCGCCCAATCCCGGCAACCCGGCGTGTCGTGAAGCACCGGCAACTCCAGCGGATTGGGACGCACGGCCGGTGCGAACAGAAAATTCTGAATCGCCGCCAGGCCTTCCCCGTTTGTGGCGCTGGCCAGCACTACCGGAGTGCCCAACTGACGCGCCAGCGCAAGCACATCCACGTCGCCGCCCTGCTGGCGCAGTTCGTCCGCCATATTCAATACCACCAGCGCCGGCAGTCCCAGGGAGATCACGCGCGCCACCAGAACCAAATGCCGATTCAGGTTGGTGGAGTCCACCACCACAATGACGGCTTCGGGACGCGGCATATCCCGCATCTTCCCTTCCAGCACGTCGATCGTAACTTTTTCGTCTTCCGACTTCGGCGACAGGCTGTAAATACCCGGCAGGTCGATCAAGTCGACCGCGCGTCCGCTTTCGTCCTTCACCTGTCCGATGTGGTGTTCAACCGTGACGCCGGCAAAATTGCCAACCTTCTGGCGCAGGCCGGTAAGGCGGTTATACAGTGTTGTCTTGCCTGAGTTCGGAGGTCCGATGACCGCCACCGTGCCAAAAAAGCGCTCCGGCTCATCGCTTGAGTCCGCGCCCTTTCGCCGGGCGGCGGCAGATAGAGATGGCTTGGTTCCGCAACATGAGGCAGAGGGCACTAGCACTGACATGCGCTATGCCTCGGCACGGCGTTGCAGGCAGCGCACGGCAATCCTGCAGGCCAACTCGGCGCGCAACGCGACCTCAGTGCCATCCACCCGGTAAACCCGGGGATCGCCACCGGGACCACAACGCGCGACCGTAATTTCGACCCCGGGAATAAATCCCAGATTCATCAAATGCTCGGCCAGCTTGGGGGCCAGGTCGAGCCCGCACACAATAGCGGATGCGCCCTCTTTCAGGTCGGAAAGCGCAGCGCTGGTCAACTCCGTGAAATTGGAAATCATTTTCATCTTCAATTGTACCTTCTCGGCCTCTAAGGTCAATCGGAAAGAACGCTTAATTTAGTCGCCGGTCTTCGGCCTTCGGTCGTCCGCCAGATAGGCATTTCGCCATATTTACCAAGCCTCAAGCTGGAATTGTCGTTTTCTGGCTTGGCGCCTGGCACATGGTGCTTGCGGCCGGTTTGCCGGCGGCCGGCCGCCGAGGACCGAAGGCCACCTTGTAAGCACTTGACACTGTTCTTAAATCATGACAATCTTCCTTCCGCGGTTTATTCAATACAACAGCGTTGTACAGAGTGAAACATGAAAGTTGAAGAAATCTCTCCAAACCGTTACGTCGTGGACGCCGTCGCCAAGGCGTTCGACATACTGGAAGCATTTGACACTTCAGAAGGCCTGACGCTCAATGAGATTCGGCAACAGGTGGGACTGAACAAGAGCCGCATTTTCCGGTTGCTGCATACCATGACGGAGCGAGGCTACGTGGAGCGCACCACCAACGGGGCCCGCTACAGACTCGGAGTCAAGCTGTTGGAGCGCGCGGCTTACGTCCATCGCAATCTCAAGGATCTGGCTCGCACTTTCATGCTGCAGTTGCAGGAGCATTTCAATGAAACGGTGAACTTGGGCGTACTCGACGGACTTGACGAGGTCTTGTACGTCGATATTGTGGAAAGCTCACGTCCTTTTCGTATGATCGCCAGCGCAGGTTGCCGTACTCCGGCCATGCAGACATCGATGGGCAAAGCCATGCTGGCGCATATGCGTCTTGACGATCCGGAATCCCCGCACCATGCCCGCGCCACAGCCCTATGGCCGGAGCAATTGACTGAATTCTGCAGCGATTTGGAGGTGATCCGGGCGCGCGGATACGCCCTGGATAAAGAAGAAAATGAGCCTGGCGTCGGATGCGTAGGCGCCGCAATTCTCGATGCCGGCGGCCGGCCGGTGGCCGCCATGAGCGTCTCGGGGCCCAGCCATCGCATTCTTGCCGGTGAAAAAGAAATTGCGGAAGCGTTAGTTGCCGCTTGCGCGCGCGTTTCGAGAACGTTAGGATTTGAAAGTACTTCCCGAAGTACAAACCGGGACAGCGTCCGGCCCGCCCGTTATGCCGGCGCTGGGGATTAAATCGACGGGACAGCAATATGGGCCGAACCCTAGGGGAAATACCAGTGCGCAGTTGCAAGCGGTACAGTGGTCATCTGGGCCAAGCGGTAGGAGAGCTGCGTGGCCGTAAGTACGGAAAAATCCGCCACAGGCCGTACGTTGCGGGTAACCGCGACGGCGCGGTGGTTCGCGGTTTTTCCAGCTCTCGCCGAAAGAGCCAAATGCCCTAGCAGGTGCGTGTTTGGCCCGGGCAACTTCAATCCCGGGCGTGCATCCATTACTACAATTCGATTACGGCAAAAGCATGCGTTCTTTCGTTCATGCAAGCTCACGGCAAGCATGAGCGGGAGTTGCATGGTATGGCTCTTGCCGGCTTGACGTGACGAGTACGGGCCCCAGCTTCCGGCCAAGGTCATGCGGGGTAGAGCAGGACCGAGCATGAGGCAAGATCCTAAGGCGTATAGCCCGGGTAATAATGCGGGCGGCGTCCGGTGGCATGAAGGGTGCTTAACAACTTTTTTCAGAGGGAAGTTTCAGGAGGGTATGCTATGAAGAATTTGCAGTTCTTAAGAGCTCTGGCGATAATTGCACTGGTCGCATTTCTGCCGGCGCTTCTGTTCGGCCAAGCTGTCAACTTCGCCCAAATCCAGGGCCGCGTCACCGACCCCGCCGGGGCGGCCGTCTCCGGAGCCAAGGTGAAGGCCACACAGACCGACACGCTCTTGGTGCGCGAAGTCACAACCAATTCTGAGGGCAACTATATCCTGCCCCGCCTGCCGGTAGGTCCGTACCTGTTACAGGTGGAAGCCACCGGGTTTAAGGATTATCTGCAAAGCGGCATCGTGCTGCAAGTCAGCGAACAACCGACCATTAACGTGTCCCTTACCATCGGCAGCGTATCGGAAAAGGTCGAAGTCAATGCCGCCGCCGCCCTGGTGGAAACCAACGACAACTCGGTCAGCGAAGTCATCGACAACAGCCGCATCCTCGATATGCCGCTGAACGGCCGGCAGGCCTCCCAGTTGGTCCTGCTTGCAGGCGCAGCAAATAACACCGTGCTCTCCGGCCAGGATTTGACCGGCACAAAGACCTATGGCAACAACTCGGATTTGTCGGGCTTGCAGTCGATTTCCGTGGCCGGCTCACAAGAGAACGCCAACAACTATCTGCTGGACGGCGGCGATAATAACGACGCCTTCTCCAACGTCAGCCTTGTTTTTCCTTTTCCGGATGCCATCCAGGAATTCAGCGTACAGGAAAGCATGCTGTCGGCGCAGTACGGCTTGCATGCCGGAGCCGTGGTTAACATTGTGACCAAATCCGGAACCAACAACATCCACGGCGATGTTTTTGAGTTCATCCGCAATCAGGACACGAATGCGAAGCCCGACCAACTCACTTCCACCCCCACGGCTGACACCCTGAAACGCAATCAGGCGGGCGGCACCATCGGCGGCCCGATTGTGAAGGATAAACTCTTCGCATTTTTTGGCTACCAGATAAGCATCGAACGTGCTCTTTCCAATCCTTCAACGGAATTTATTCCGACGCAAGCGGAGTTGAATGGAGATTGGTCCACAAGGGAATCCGCAACGATCATTCCGGCGGGTCTGACCGCCCCTTGCCAGAGCAAGGCCGTGACCATCACGAATCCCTTCACCGGCAAGGCGTTCGCGGGCTCTCAAGTCAACCCGTCACTTTACAACCCCGTATCCCTGAAGATCGCGGAGAATTACCTGGCGACGGCGCAAGCAAACCCCTGCGGTTTGATTGGTTACCAGGATGCAAACAACTACAACGAGAACCAGGGCATAACGAAGGTTGACTGGAACAAGAGCGCTCAGCATACGCTCTTTGCGCGCTATTTCATCTCCGACCTGCAGAATCCGCAGTCGTTCCAACCCAACAACATAGCCGGAACCACTGCCACACCCGGTCAGGATGATCGTGACCAGTCACTGGCTTTGGGCGACACCTATACATTCAGCTCGGGAATCGTCAATTCTTTGCACCTCACGGGGACCAGAATGCGCATCAACCGCACTCAATCCCCTGACATGCCGAATCCGGCGGATCTCGGCATCACCATGCCCAGCCCGATCTCGAACATCTTCATCATGACCGGCCCCTTCACCATCATGGGCGGATCAGCGGCCCCGGGACATTTCAACAACAATAGCCTCCAGGCGGCCGATGACGTCAACATGATGCATGGGAAGCATCAATTGGGTTTTGGCGTCAATGTGATCCACAACCAGCTGAACTACTTGTCCCTGTACCAGTCGAACGGAAACTTTACCTTTGGCGGCGGCACCGGCTTTTCCGGTGACACCATGCTCGACTTCCTGTTAGGCGAGCCCAGCACCTTCTTGCAATCGAACAACGAGCAGGAATACTGGCGCCAGAGCATTTTGGGCATGTATGCCAACGACAATATCCGCGTCAAACCGAATTTCACGGTGAATGCCGGGTTGCGTTGGGATCCCTATATGCCCGCGGCAGATAAGGACCATCGCGGAAGCCATTTCGACGTAACGGATTTCGAGAACAACGTTCACAGTTCGGTGTTCTCGAATGCGCCCGCCGGATTGTTCTATTGCGGCGATCCGCAGACTCCTTGCTCCTATATCAGTAGCCACCTGTCGAATTTTGCTCCGCGCGTGGGTATGGTTTGGGATCCGAAGGGTGACGGAAAATCGAGCATCCGCTCGGGCTTCGGAATTTTCTACGACAATCCGGAAATCTTCTTCACCGACCGGTTTGCCGATAATGCACCCTTTGGCAGCGTCACCAACCTGACCTTCAATCCCTCTTCCAACTCCAACTTCAGCAATCCCTATGGGACGAGCGTAGTGCCCTATCCACTGCCCTTCCCAACCTCCACCAATTCATACTTCCCGCATTCCGCGTACGGGTCGACCCCGGCGCAAGGCGGCGGCGGCATTTATATCAACATGCCGCTCAATATGCATCCCACAGAGGTTCAGCAGTGGAACTTAAGCTACGAGAAACAGGTCGCGGGCAATTGGCTATTGTCGGCCACTTACCTGGGGAGCCACACTGAGCACATCTGGGTAGCCTATGAAGGCGATCCGGCCTGCCCGCAATTCACCAACGGAGTTTGTTCACTGGGCACCGGATCGACTCTTCCAAACTTCTCTTCCCCGGGAGCGCCGGCCAAGACAGCGACCGGAGTAATCCCGTCCTATCCGGGCACCAGCTTTAGCCCCGCCACGAGCAATACCGTATATCGCCAGTATCTGTACATGCTGAATCCGACATACGGGTCGTATTTTGCAAATATGACGTACGCCAACGACGGAGCGACAGCCAGCTACAACGGCCTGCTGCTTACGGCAAAACACCGTTTCAGCCAGAACTTTACGCTGCTGAGCAATTTCACCTGGTCGCATTGCATAAGCGATGGCGACTTCCTCGGCGAGGCAGCCTCCGGCAGCCGCGACCTTCAGAGTTCGTTTGTCTTCGATCCGAATGCGCTTCGCGAAGAGCGTGGCAACTGCGGGTTCGATGTCCGCCGGATTCTCAACACGTCAATGGTTATCAACAGTCCGAGATACAGCGGCTTGACCGGAAAAATCGCCAACGACTGGCAGCTCGCACCGCTGTTCACCTATCGCTCCGGAACCTGGTTCCAGGTAACCGAAGGCACCGACAACTCGCTGACCAACATCAAGCGGGACCGCCCGGACGTAATTGGCGATCCCAACCAGGGAAATTGTCCGAACAACGGTCCTAAGGTAGGCACCATCGGTTGCTGGTTCAATTACGGTGCTTTCGCACTCCAGCCGCTCGGCACGTTCGGCAACGCCACCCGCAACATGTTGCAAGGGCCTCGGGCCTTTACCTTTGACACCTCGCTTTCCCGCAGCTTCAAGGTCTTTGAAAAACAAACCTTGACCGTACGCGTGGATGCGTTCAATCTTTTCAACCATCCCAATTTAGCTAATCCGGCTTCCTCGTGCAGCGTTACGGCTAAGGCCGGCGCAACCAGCGCATTTACCTGCTCGGGAATCGGACAGATCACCACCACTGCCTCTGGGACCGCGGGCCTGCCGCGCCAATTCCAGGGCGCAATCAAGTACACCTTCTAAACTCGCGGTTCGCCGCAATTGCATCGGGGCAGGCCTCACGGCCTGCCCCGATTTTTTGTGCATGTTCGCGAGACAATAAGAATGCACCCAGAACAACTGTCATGCTGAGAGGAGTGCGTCCCGCCCGGCGGGACTCGCTCAGGGTGACAAACGCGGTGAAAAATCCAGGACCCTGCTAAACCTTCACTACCGCGGGCTGTCTGGCCTGCCGGATAATCTCGACATACAGCTTGGCCAACTCGGTAATCTCACTCAGGTTGCCGGACTTCAAAGTAGCGGCTGAAATCAATTCTCCGCCAATACCCAGGGCGGCGGCGCCGGCGCGGAGAAAATCGCCCGCGGTTTGCAGGTTCACCCCGCCGGTCGGCACCATGGGGATTTGCGGCAGCGGCGCCTTGAGCGACTTGATGTACTTGGGACCGCCCACATTTCCGCAGGGAAAAATCTTTACGAAATCCGATCCCGCCCGCCACGCCTGGATCACTTCCGTCGGCGTCAGGGCGCCGGCCATCATCAGCTTGCCTTCCCGGTTCGCCAATTGGACGGTGGCCAGATCAAAGCCGGGGCTCACCAGAAATTCCGCTCCCGCGTCCAGACAGCGGCGCGCGTCCTCCGCGTCCAGGACCGTACCGGCTCCGACCAGAACGTCCTTGCCTACGGCCTTCACCAGCTCCGCGATCACTTCGACTGCGCCCGGCACGGTCAACGTGACTTCCGCGATAGGAATGCCTCCCGCACAAACCGCTTCCACGGCCGCCATGGCCTGGCGGGCGGACGCCGCGCGTACGACGGGCACAATGCCCACTTCCAGGACTCGTCGCTTAATCTCTTCCTTATTCA
>CAZUCM010000105.1:0-9300 GCA_964619235.1 uncultured Terriglobales bacterium | reverse complement strand
TACTCCTCAGTTGGTTCCGAAACTGGTCGATACGCATTTACTCGGCGGCAAACCGCTTACCCACAGCGCTCTGGCGGTGATGGCCGGCGAAACCATCTCCGGCATTCCGAAGTTCGAAGAGCTGCCGATGATCCGGCAGCAGGTACGGGTCATCCTGCGCAATTGTGGCGTGATCGATCCCACGCAACTCGATCACGCGATCGCCCGCGGAGCTTACCAGGGATTGTCGCGCGCGCTCGCGCTAGGCCGCGAGGCGGTAACCACGGAAGTGATCGCCTCCGGCTTGCGAGGCCGCGGCGGAGCCGGCTTCCCTACCGGCACCAAATGGGCCTTTGCCGCCCGCTCGGCGGGCGACGAGAAATACGTCATCTGCAATGCCGACGAGGGAGACCCCGGAGCCTTCATGAACCGCTCGGTTCTGGAAGGCGATCCCCATGCCGTACTCGAAGGCCTTACCATCGCCGGATTCGCCGTCGGCGCCCACAATGGTTACGTCTATGTTCGCGCCGAGTATCCGCTGGCCATCGAACGTCTCCAGACCGCGCTGCAGCAGATGCGCGCCGCTGGACTTTCCGGCCGCAACATACTGGGTTCCGGCTTCGATTTCGATATCCATATCAAGAAGGGCGCGGGCGCCTTCGTCTGTGGCGAGGAAACCGCGCTGATCGCCGCCATTGAAGGACGCCGCGGTATGCCCCGGCCTCGGCCTCCGTTTCCCGCCGTCTCCGGTCTTTTTGGCAAACCCACCAGCATTAATAATGTCGAAACCCTGGCGGCCGTATCCGCCATTCTGGAAAAAGGCGCGGCCTGGTACACCCAGTTCGGCACGGAAAAGAGCCGCGGCACCAAGACGTTTTCCCTGGCGGGAAAGATTGAACGCACCGGCCTCGTCGAAGTGGCGCTCGGCACTCCCCTGCGGACCATTGTGGAAGATATCGGCGGCGGCGTGCTGGACGGCAAAGCCTTCAAGGCGGTGCAGACCGGCGGACCTTCCGGCGGATGTATTCCCGCGCATCTGCTGGACCTGCAGGTGGACTACGAACATCTGGCCGAAGCCGGCTCCATCATGGGTTCGGGCGGAATGGTGGTGATGGACGAAGATTCCTGCATGGTCGATGTCGCCCGTTACTTCCTCACCTTCACCGAGAGCGAGTCCTGCGGCAAATGCGTGCCCTGCCGCATGGGGACGCAACATCTGTTGCGTATGCTGACCGATCTGACTGAAGGCACCGGCACTCCCGCCCATCTGACGCAGCTCATGCAGCTGAGCGACGCCGTGAAGAAGGCTTCGCTGTGCGGTCTGGGACAAACGGCTCCAAACCCTGTCCTGACAACGCTCAGGTACTTCGCCGAGGAATACCGCGAACACATTGAAGAACACCGTTGCTCCGCCGGCGTCTGCCGTGAGCTGGTCGAATTCTGGATCGATGCCGAAAAGTGCACCGGCTGCACCCTGTGCGCCCGCAACTGTCCGGTGGATTCGATTGCCGGCGAAAAGAAACAGGCCCATCTGATCGATACGGGCCAATGTATCCGCTGCGGCGCTTGCCGGTCGGCCTGCAAGTTCGACGCCGTCATGGTGCGCCCGCGGGTCAAAGTTATGGAGACAGCCGAAACCAACGCATGAACGCCGAAGACGCCAGGGACGCAGGGGAATCTATGAAACGAAACCGCGGAGAAAACATGCAACCCGCCGCCTTCCTGATCCGGTCTCTGCATCCTTTGCGTCCATTGCGTCCTCTGCCTTCGTTCTTCTCCGGAGAGAATTGCGCCGATGCCTGAACTGACACAAGCCGTCACGCTGACGATCGATGGCCGCGAGGTCCGCGCCACCGCCGGCGATACCGTGCTGGACGCCGCCCGGCGCGCTGGAATTCATATTCCCACGCTGTGCGCGCACGAAGATCTTTCGCCCTTCGGCGCCTGCCGCTTGTGCATCGTCGAAATCGAGAACGTTCGCGGCTATCCGACCTCCTGCACCACTCCGGCTGCCGCCGGCATGGTGGTACGGACGCAATCGCCGGAGCTGGAAACCTTGCGCAACACCACTCTGGAACTGATGCTCTCCGGGCATCCCAATGCCTGCCTGGTATGCGATGACCGCAGCGATTGCGAAAAGTATCGCCCGCAGCCGGCCAAAGCCGGTCAGAGCACGAAGTGCGGCTCTTGCAGCAACCGCAGTGGCTGCTCCTTGCGGGAGATGTCTCTGGCCGCGCCTTCCACTTCGCTCAACCTGCCTACCTTGTATTCCCATTACAAAGTGGAAAAGGACGATCCGTTTATCCTGCGCGACCACAATTTATGCGTGTTATGCGGCCGCTGCTGGAGGATCTGCGAGCAGCTGCACGGCACGCCCGCCATCAGCATCGTCAACCGCGGCCGCGAAGCCCGCATCGGCACCGCCTTCGACCGCTCCTGGGTGGAAAGCGGCTGCACCTTTTGCGGCGCTTGTGTCGATATCTGTCCCACCGGAACCCTGACCGACCGCTTTGCCCGCTGGTATCCGGCATTGCACCGCGAGGATCGCTCGGCCTGCCAGCTCTGCCCGCGGGCCTGCTCTCTGGATTTGACCATCAGCCAGGGCCAGGTGGTCGCTACCCGCATGACCGGCTTCAAGCAACCGGCTCGCATTTGCGCCCTGGGACGCTTCGCCTATCCGCAAGTGATGTCCAGCGCCTTGCGCCTGCTCCAACCGGTGATCCGCGAAGACGGCGACTTGACTCCCGTTTCCTGGGATGAGGCAATCCCCGCCGTCGCCGCCGCATTGCAGAGTTACCGCGATGGAAGTTTTGCGCTGATCGTCGCCGAGCCGCAAACCCGCGAGTCCCGCCGCATGTACCAGCGTCTGGCACTGGAGGTTATGCGCGGTAAGTTCTATTCGCTGCCTGCCGGCAGTGGCCCGGACGAGCTTCCCGCGGCGCTTCGCCAGGATCTGACCGCCGGCCGCGTCAAGGCGCTTTGGACCGCCGGAGATTTCCTTTCCGAAGAACTCCTGAGCAAGATCGAGTATCTGGTGGTATCCGATTTTCTGCCCAGTCCGGCCGCCCGCAAGGCCGCCGCCGTGCTTCCCGTCGCCATACTGGCGGAAGACGAGGGCAGCCTGCGCTCCGCCACCGGTGAAGGCAAATTGCTGGCAACGCCTTTGCCTGCGCGGGGCAAGAGCCGGCCGGAATGGACAATCGTGCGCGACCTCGCCCAGGCAATGGGATGCGACGGATTCGCGATTTCAGCGGTTACCGGCGTCGTTTGCGACGATCAGGCACTCTCGACCGACGCCTCTCCCGCGAGCGATCCTCGCGACCGGGTTGCCGATCTGCCTGTGCGCTTCCGTGGGCATCTGCTGGCGGATATCGTCCCCGCCCTGCAATCTCTGGGATTGACGGCAACGCAAGCCTCCGCACCGGTTGAACAGCTGGTTGGCTTTCCGGTGGTATCAAGAGACGAAGTGGTCCCCAATTTCCACCGTCTGGTGATCGAAGCGCCGGCGATTGCCCGCCATGCCCAGCCAGGTCAGTTTGCCGTGGTCATGGTTGGTGAAAAATCCGAGCGCGCTCCCTTCACCCTGGTGGACTGGGACAAGGAAAAAGGCACCATCACCCTGGTGATCGAAGAGGTCGGCCGCTCCAGCCAGGAGATCGCCCGGCTGCACGCCGGCCAGCGCATCGCCCATGTCAGCGGTCCTCTCGGCTTGCCGCTGCCGCTGGCGCCCATGGCCGGTGACGCGCCGGAAGCCTCTGCCGACGCGCCGCGCACCGTGGTTCTGGGTGGCGGCTGCTATGGAGTCGGCTCGATTTACCCGCTCGCCCGCGCCTTTAAGCAGGCTGGAGCCCAGGTGATCACCGTCATCGAAGGTTGCAGCGAGCACATGCTCTACATGGAAGAAGAGCTGCGCTCGGTCTCCGACCGTTTTTACCTGGCCACCAAAGACGGCAGCGAAGGACGCAAGGGCGGCGTACAGGATGTCTTTGTCGATCTGCACCAGGAAGGCCTCAAGATTGATCGCTTCGTAGCCATCGGCTGCGCCTTTATGATGCGCATGGTCGCCGTGCGCACCGCCGGCCTGGGGGTTCCCTTGCAGGTGGCGCTGAATCCGATCATGGTGGACGGCACCGGCATGTGCGGCGCCTGCCGCGTAACCATCGGCTCCGAAACTAAATTCGCCTGCGTCGATGGTCCTTTCTTCGACGGGCACCAGGTGGATTGGGACCAGCTCTTTGCCCGCCGGAATGCCTATATGCGGGTGGAAATCGACGCCATTCCCCAGACCGCGGGGAAAGGCTCCAAGGTACTGGAAGTGATGCAATGATGGACGAGACCTCATCCAAACCGCCGGCAAAGCAGGCCCGGCCGCCGCGGCAGCCAATGCCGGAGCAGTCACCGCGGCGCCGTGCGCAGAACTTCGAGGAAGTTCCCAAGGGCTACTCGCCGGAGACGGCTCAGCTCGAAGCCTCGCGCTGCCTCGACTGCAAGAAGCCGCTGTGTGTGGCCGGCTGTCCCGTCAACATCGATATCCCTGGTTTCCTTCGTCTTATCAAACAGGGGAAGTTCATAGAAGCGGCCATGAAGCTGAAAGAGCAGACGGCGCTTCCCGCTGTTTGCGGCCGCGTCTGTCCCCAAGAGACCCAGTGCGAAGAAAAGTGCGTACTGACCAAGAAATTCGAATCCGTCGCCATCGGCCGGCTGGAGCGCTTTGCCGCCGACTACGCGCGCGAACAGGGAAATGAGCCTCCTCCCGAACTCGCCCCGCCCACCGGAAAGAAAGTGGCCGTCATCGGCGCCGGGCCGGCGGGAATCACCGTCGCCGGAGACCTGGCGCGCTGGGGACATCACGTCGTCGTCTTCGAGGCCCTGCATCTGTCCGGCGGCGTCCTGATGTACGGCATTCCCGAATTCCGTCTGCCGAAAGAAATCGTCCAGTACGAAATCAACAACCTGGCCAAACTCGGCGTCGAGATTTTTACCGACTACGTAATCGGCAAAACCGAAACCGTCGACCAGCTCCTGCAGGACCTGGGATTCGACGCCGTATTCATCGGCGCCGGCGCCGGACTGCCCATGTTCCTGGGTATTCCCGGCGAGAACGCAATCGGCGTGTACTCCGCCAACGAATACCTCACCCGCATCAACCTGATGAAGGCTTACGATTTCCCCAACTACGCCACTTCCCCGCCCCGCGCCCGGCACGTAATTACCGTCGGCGGCGGCAATGTGGCAATGGATGCGGCCCGCAGCGCCCTCCGCCTGGGCTCCCGCTCCACCATCGTCTATCGCCGCAGCCGCGTCGAGCTGCCGGCGCGCGTCGAGGAAGTCCATCATGCCGAGCAGGAAGGCGTGGCGCTGAATCTGTTGACCAACCCGGTGGCCATCGTCACCGACGACATTGGACGCGTCACCGGAATGGAATGCCTGAAAATGGAGTTGGGCGAGCCCGATGAATCCGGCCGCCGCCGTCCGGTTGCCGTCAAGGGCAGTAATTTCGTGATCGAGGCCGATGCCGTTGTCATCGCCATCGGCAATAAGCCCAATCCGTTGATCTCGCAAACCTCACCCAACCTGAAGACCACCAAATGGGGCACGCTGGTTGTGGATGAGCAAACCATGGCCACCTCCACCCCCGGCGTCTTTGCCGGCGGCGACATCGTCTCCGGCGCCGCTACCGTGATCAGCGCCATGGGCCAGGCCAAAATCGCCGCCCAAAGCATCCACAAGTTCCTGCAAGGCCAACCCCTAACCGTCTGACAGACCTGTCAGCTGACCGTAGCGCAGGCGCCCCCGCCTGCGGGCCCTGTGGCCGCGCCCACTTGCACAGCAAGCGTAGCGCCGGCGCCCCCGCCTGCGGGCCCTGCGTGGAGGAGCAGAATTCGCCAGCTCCCGCACAGAGATCGTCAGCAATTTGCGCGGTCCCTGTCTTCCGGAAATAGAGCCCGCAGGCGGGGGCGCCTGCGCTACGTTTGCGCTATCCAGGGAGGCTTTGCCCTGATGCATCATCCCGCCTAAGCCGCATTCGCAGCCGTCACCTCCGGCGCACCGGTGCACGATTCCGGCGAACCCGGCCAATCCTTTCCCCTGTATTTTCCCAGAATGAATCCGGTCATCAGAACCAGCGGGAAAAAAATCCACTGCACGATTCGCGGCGGCGACATCACCGCCTGGGTGCGCCGGTGCCGCCACAACACTCGGGCCAGGTAGAAGATCGAGGGCTTACCCGAGGCGCCGGCGTTCTGAACCGCAAATATCGCCTGCAGGTAACGATCCAGATCCACCGCCGGAAACACCAGGCCATTCATCTCCAACCGCTCATCTCCGGCATTCCACCATTTATGAACCACCCCGGCAGGAAAGACCGCGGTCGCCCCCGGCTGCACAAACAACTTCGCGTTTCCCACCCGGGCTCCGAGCAGCCCGGTCTTCACGCCCACCTCCTCCCGCTCGCAGAAATGCACATGCACCGGCGGACCGTTCACTCCCGGCGGCAACGAACCGTCGAGGATCAATGCCATTTGTCCTTCGCCGTAAGGCACCCGGCACACCCGCAGAACTTCTCCCGTGTGCCGGTTCTCCAACCTGAGAAAGCTTTCCACGATGAATCCTCGAAATGCGCAGCGCTGCCGGCCGCTCACCTTGCCGGCGGCCTCCGGTTGTGGTTAGATGTCACTCCATTGTCCCCGAGTTCGCCCTGCAAGAACCACCCTCCCTGGGACGCGCCAGCCAGAGTAACATATCGCCCGCAAGTTCATCCGGCGGCTTTCAGCAGATCGTCTTTCGCGGCGATCGAGCGCAGCAAATCCTTCCAGGACTGGACAAAAGATTCCGTACCTTCGCGTTGCAGATCGGCGGCGAGCCGGTCATGGTCGATGCCGGCCTGGGCGAATCTGGAGATGATCTCCTCGGAGTCGCCACCGCCGGCGGGCATGAGATGATCCACCGAACCATGCTCGGAAAATGCCAGCAGCGTCGGCTCGGGCATGGTGTTGATCGTGAAAGGCGCGGCCAGCGCCTTGATGTAGAGGACATCGGAGGCCGCCGGATTTTTCGTGCCGGTGCTGGCCCACAACAGGCGCTGTGGATGCGCGCCGGCGTTGGCCAGCTTCTGCCAGCGATCCGAAGCCAGCAGCTCCCGGTAGGCTTGATATGTCCGCTGGGCGACGGCAATCCCCAGACGATCCTGCAATTCTTCCGGGACTTTCCCCATCGTCGCCTTGTCCCAACGGCTGATGAAGACCGAAGCCACCGACCTTACCGCCAGGTTCAGGCCGGCCTGGATTCGCCGCTCCAGGCCGCGCATGTATGCATCGGCGGCGGCGAGATATTGCTCGCCGGAAAACAGCAAGGTCACATTCACCGGCACTCCCGCGAAGATCGACTCTTCGATCGCCGGCAGCCCCTCGCGCGTGCCGGGAATTTTGATGAAGAGGTTGGGCCGGCCGGCGCGGACATAGAGTTGCCGGGCCTCGGCAATCGATCGCGCCGTGTCGTGCGCCAGCAACGGAGAAACTTCCATGGACACCCAACCGTCATTGCCGCCCGTCAGGTTGTGAATGGGACGGAAGAGATCGGCGGCCTGCATCAGATCCTCGAGCGCCAGTTCAAAAAACAGATCCTCACCCGACTTGCCCTCCTTTCGCTTCCTGCGGATGGCGTCGTCGTAATCGTTTGCGTCCTGAATGGCATGGTCGAAGATCGTGGGATTGGAGGTGAGTCCGGTGACCGAAAGTCCATCGATGTAGCGGCGAAGGGTTCCGCTGGTCAGCAGCCCGCGGGAGATGTTGTCCAGCCACAGGCTTTGTCCCAGTTCGTGCAGCTGCTGCGTCGGCTTGGCGATGCTCTTCATCGTGGCCACGCCTGCCGAACGATTCTCCACCGCCTTTGGCCGCGCAACCCTGAGCGTGCGGGGAAAGACTCCCCGTAAGGCGGAGTGAACCGCATTTACGATGTGGCCGGAGGAAATGCCGAACTTTTCGATCAGCTCCGCCGCCCTTCCGCTATGTGCAATCTCCCGCACCGCCAGCTTGTATACGCGAACCTCTTCCTGCGCCAGAGCCGAGAGCACTGCGTCGCCGACTCCTCCGTGTTCATAATGATCTTCCACCGTAATCACAACTCCGCCGCTGGTGTGCGCCGAGGCAATCAACTGCTCGCGATCGATGGGCTGAACGCTGAACAGATCGATAACGCGAACCGCAACACCTTCCTGCTGAAGTGTGTCGTGCGCCGCCAGCGCCTCGAATACGGTGACTCCGGCCGCAACCACCAGGGCACGGTCGTTGCCGCTCTGGCGCAGGACTTTGCATTTTCCGATGGCAAACTCCTCGTCCGGACCATATAGAACCGGCGAGTTTGGCCGTCCCAGCCGCAGGTAGAACGGGCCGGGCGTTTCCACCATCATGGCCGTGGCCTTCCAGGCGCTGGTGGCATCGGCGGGATAAATCACCTTGAAGTCCGGCTCCGCGCACATCATCGCCAGATCTTCCAGGCCCATCTGCGACGGCCCGTCCTCCCCGATCGCCACTCCGCAGTGCGTGCCGGCAAGTTTCACATTGAGTTTGCTGATCGCCGCCATGCGAATGAAATCGTAAGCCCGGGTCAGAAAGCAGGAAAATGTGGAGGCCACCGGAATTCTGCCGCGGGCCGCAAGTCCCATCGCCATTCCCACAATGTTCTGCTCCGCAATGTAGCCCTGGAAAAACCGCTCGGGTGCAACCTTGGCAAACTCTTCCGTGTAGGTGGAGTTTCCCACGTCGCCATCGAGCACCACGATCCGCGAATCGGCCTTCGCCAAAGCGGCCAGACTATCGCCAAAAGCTCTGCGCGTGGCCACCGGAGCGCCGCCGATGGCATACGGCGATTTCCGCGCCTCGCCGGCCGAGCCGGCGGCTGCCGCCTTGGAGTCGCTGCGCGCCGGGGCGCAAGCCGTTGGCTTCCACTGCGTGTCGGCGCCTTTCAGCTGTCCTTCCAGCTCTGCCACCACCCTTGCCGCTGTGTCTTGATCCAGCGCCTTGCCATGCCAGTGTTCCAGGCCTTCGATGCCGGTGAGGCCCTTGCCTTTCACCGTCCGCGCCAGCACGATGGTCGGACTGTCGGTCACCCTCTGGGCGGACTCGAAGGCGATCAGCAGCTCGGGAATATCGTGCCCATCCACGATCAGCGCCTGCCAGCCAAATGCCTCCCAGCGAGCCTTGTAGACCTCCATCTCATACTGCAACATGGTCGCCTGGCTCTGGCCCAGCCGATTGATGTCGATGATCGCGCAAAGATTGTTGAGCTTGTGGAGACTGGCCCATTGCGCCGCTTCCCACACCG
>CAZUCM010000104.1:0-9342 GCA_964619235.1 uncultured Terriglobales bacterium | reverse complement strand
CGCCGGCCTTGGCGCAATGGGATCGGCCTGGCGGTGGCGCTGGCGGTGGCTTTCGTTGTGCTGGCCATGATGCCGCAATCGCCGGTGGACCGGATGTTGCATCCCGTGGCAGGCGACGTCGAATCGGCCAATATTCGCCTCCAGCTCTGGGATGCGGGGCTGGAGATGGTCCGGCAGCATCCGGTGGTCGGGGTCGGCCTGGGAAATTTCAAGCCGTCCGTCAGCCGGTTCTTTCCTGTCAATGCCGATACGGAAGCACTGCTGGCCCACAATACCTACATGGAATCTCTGGCGGAAATGGGTGTGCCCGGACTGCTGGCGTTTCTTGCCATCTTCGGGACCACCTTTGTGTGTCTGGAGCGCACCCGCCGGCGAGCGCGCACGGCACACGAGGACTTTATCAGCCAGGCGGCCAACGCCCTGCAGATGGGGTTGTTCGGCTTTGCCTTTGCGATCTTCTTTCTTTCGGCGGAGTTCCTCAAACTGTTCTGGTTCTCCGTGTTTCTCGGTGCTTCGCTGCCGCAGGTGTTAGCCGCCAGCCTGGCGGCGGCAAAAGCGAGAGTGTCCGCAGTTTCCGAGGCGGATAGCGCCGGCCGCCAAGCCGGCGGGTCCGAAAGCCGCCAGGAAGAATCGGCGGGTGGAGGAACGCTGGTTCAACCGGAACCCGGCGTTCCTTCGCCGGAGAATGATCTTCTCTACGATCCGGCCAACCTGACCTCGCCGGTGCATGCCATTCTCACCTTTCCGCCGAGGCGGAAGCTATGACGGCGACTGCAAGCCAACAGACGCTGGGACACAAGCTGGTGTCGAACACCGTCGCCAATCTGGGCGGCCAGGGTCTGTTGCTGGTGCTTACTTTTTTCTCCACGCCGTATGTCACCCGGCATTTTGGCCCTTCCCGTTACGGCGTGCTGGTCCTGCTGATCACCTACGTCGAAGTTTTCAATTTGCTGAACCTGGGCATGGCCACCGGCCTGCTGAAATACGTGTCCGAGCTGCTGCCCCAGGGCAAACTCGATGAGGTGGGGCGATACTTTGGCGCGGGGCTAACTCTTTTCGGCGCCGGCGGAATACTGATCGGGAGCATCAGCGCCGTGTTTGCCCGGCCGATCGTATATCACCTGATGAATGTGCCGGCGGCGGATCGGGCCGAAGTGGTGCTGGCTTTCCATATCGCCACCGCGGCCTTCGTGTTGCGCTTTGTGGCGCAGCCGTTTTCCGCCATGCCGATCGCCGTGCAACGCTTCGATATTGCGGCGGCGATCAGCGTTGGAGGGGAGGCCACCCGCATTGTGATCTGGGTGTGGCTGATCTTCCGCGGACACCTGCTGGTGGCCGCACTGCTGGTGACGCTGGGGGTGAACGCCGCATCGTTTGTGGCCAACGTTGTGGCTACGCGTCTGCTGATTCCGGGAATGTCGTTGTGGCCGCGCTGGTCGCTGGTGCATGTCCGCTCCGTCCTGCATTACTCCAAGTATGTCCTGGTCGGACAGGTGACGGGACGCATCGTGAACTCGGCGGATGTCGGCATACTGGGCAAGTTTCAACCCGCGGCGGCGGTGGCGTTCTATGGAATTCCTTACACCATCGGATACAAGATGTGGGCGCTGCTGGGCAATGTGGCGTCCGTCGTATTTCCCGCAGCCAGCGCTTTGTCCGGCGCCGGACAAACCGGGCAATTGCGCGAACTATACTGCCGGGCGACAAAGATTGTGAACGGCATGGGTCTGCTGCTGTCGGCGGTGCTGGTGGTTTACGGGCGGGAGGTACTGTTGTACTGGCTGGGCCCGGTGTTTGCCGCGCAGGGTACCATAGCCTTCCGATTGTTGATTGCCGCCTTCTGGGTGAACTCGTTGCAGCACATTCCTTATACGGTGTTGCAGTCCACCGGGCGGGTGGACCGCACGGCGCGTTTTGCCGTGGTGTATGCCATCGGCAATGTCGCGATGTTCTTCCTGCTGATTCCGCATTATGGCGTGAATGGCGCGGCCAGCGGCTTCCTGATTACGCAGTTGCTTACAATCCCCTGGCTGATCAGCACCTGCAACTCCTGTCTGGGGGTGAAGGCGGCGGAAATGTTCGTGCGTTCCTGGACGCGGGTGCTCGCGGTGGCCGGGGTTTCCGTGCTGGCGGCATTTCTGCTTAAGCCCTGGATTTCGTCACTGCTGACGTTGATGTGTGCGATTGCCGTGGTTTTGATGCTTGGCGCCGGAATTGGATTGGTCCTGATTCTGGATGAGCGGGAGCGGGCGGCGTGCTGGTCCGTGCTCTACCGCTGGATGCCGTTCGAGTTTGCGCGGGCCGGCGCCGGAGGACAGTAACTCTCAAGGGAAGCCAATTGGCCGCGGATTGACGCAGATGAACGCAGATAAGAACCTCAGCGATTCGAACCTTGAACGTCGCGCATCGCTTGTCATCACGAGTGCAGCGATGAACGCGCTCGCTCCAGTGCGCGAACGGGGCAGCAGGTACCTGGCTGCGCTGCGGATGACAATTCTTCTGAGTTGCGCATTGTTTGTCCCTCTTCTTTTGCATGCCGGGCAGAATGCGGCCTCGGACCTCGACCTCTATGGCGGCTGCCGTGATTTGAAGGCGCCCGGCGGCGCCACCGGATATTTTCGTCTGGCCCGCGCCGGCTCGCGCTGGGTGTTTACGACTCCCGAAGGAAACGCCTTCTGGTTGCGCTCGGTCTATGGCGTCAGCCTGTATGACGGCGGGGAGATGCTGGAGCGCTCAGTAAAGTGGAAGTACCGTTCGCCCTCGGTGCCCTGGGAACCCTATGTGGCTCACGCCGTGCAGCGGTTGCGGGGCTGGGGCTTCAATGCGCTGGGCGAATACACCAGCGAGTACGCGCTTCCTCTGGGAACTTATGGGCGGCCGAACGGGAACTCCGAGCGGATGCCGTTTATCCGCCTGATTCGTCCCTCGCGCTACAGCATAACCAGTGGCCAGGTGAAAAGCATTATCGCCGGTCTGGATGCCACGATTTATACGGGATGGCGCGGCGGGCAATTCCCCGATGTATTCGCGCCCGCATATGCGGCCTTCGCCCAGGCCCTGGCCCGGGATGCGGTGGATGCGCCGGTCTTCACCACTCCGCCCGATAATTCCCCCTGGCTCGTCGGTACCTCGGTGGACGATGCGGACGAGTTGTATGGCTTTGGGCCGGAACCGGACCTGATGCCCGACCATTATCACTTTCATCTGGGATGGGCCGCCGCGGTCACCGCGCCAATGCAATTGACCAACCCCGACAACCACAGGCCATATGCGGATACGCGCGTGTATACCAAATACGCCTTCCGTGACTTCCTGCGGGAAAAGTACAAGACCATTGCCGCTCTGAATGCGGTCTGGAACGCACGCTACACCACGTGGGACTCCGATGGTGGTTGGCCGCTTGGCAAGGGAGTCCTCGACGAGAGTGGCCGCGGCCCCTGGATGGGAAAAGATTGCGACCAGCTTACGGATGTTTCCGCACAGGTCCGCGCCGACCTCGATGACTTTCTGGAGCGCCTGGCGGATCGCTACTTTGCGACGGTGGCGGAGGCGGTGCGCGCATCCTCGCCGCACCATATGGTCTTCGGTCCGGCCGCAATTGCCGCGGCCTCGCGTCCGCAGATTCTGCGGGCGGCCGGGCGGCACCTCGACGTCGTTCAGGTGTGGGCGCCTCCCAATCGTCTGGAGCTGTTGCAACGCGCCTATGCCCTCTCCGGCAAGCCCCTGTTCGTGTGGACGACATTTAATGCCCAGCCGGACTCCCCGCTGGTGGGAAACTCCGGATGGGAAGGAGGCTACGATCTTCCCACCCAGGAGGCGCGGGGCCAGGCCTATGCCGCCTACCTGCATAGCCTGCTGAGTCTGCATGCGGCCGCCGATGGTATGTATCCCATGCTGGGCATCGACTGGTGGGCCTGGACAGATAAAGTTGTCGGTGGTGAAAACACGGACTTCGGCCTGGTCGACTACCACGACAACGCTTACGACGGGAAGGAAGACCGCCGGGCCGCATCGCAGGACGCCTTCGGCTTGCCCACCGGTGGCGAGATCCGGGATTACGGCAACTTTCTCGGCATGGTGACGCAGGCCAACCAGAACGTGTGCAACACCCTGCGGCAGGAATGGAATGCCGGAAAACCAGGGGGCAAATGAATATCGGCCTGATCACGGAAGCTCTGCCGTATTTGCCCGCCGTCGGCGGCTTTCGTCCCTATGGCGCCAATCTGATGCGCTGCTGGTCGCAGCGGCATGCCATTCATCTGGTATCGTTGCTGCGCGAAGAGGATGCCGAACATCTGGATTGGGCGCGTCCTTATTGCGCCTCGATCCGCACGCTGCCCGTGCCCCGGAATGGCCTGCCGGGCAGGTTGGCGAACGCCGGCTCGGGCTATCTGCTGGGCAAGCTGGTGGCCGGGAGGACCCGGTTGGCGGAGCAGGTTGCCGCCAGCAGAAGAGAAGGGAACTGGGACGTGGCGCACGTGGAAGGGGAAGGCGTGGGCGGTCTCATTGCCGGTGCTCTGACCTTACCGCGAGTTCTCTCCCTGCATGATTCCTGGACCTTGCGCAGCGCGGAAATGCTGAAATGTGCGCAGTCGTACGGGGAAAAGCTGAAGTATCAGTGGTTGACCCGTTACGAGCCGCGATACGAGCGCAAACTGTTTCCGCAGTTCGATGCCGTCACCGTGGTTGCTGCGCCCGACCTGGAGGAGGTGCGGAAAGTTGTGCCGGGAGTCGACGCGCGCCTGATTTCGCTGGGCATCGATACCGAATACTTTCAGCCACTGCCGGTGGAGAAAGAGTCGGCTACGGTGGTCTTTCACGGTCATCTGGGATATGCGCCCAACATCGAGGCCGCGCTGGAATTCGCGAACCAGATTCTTCCGCTTGTCCGGCGGCAAATTCCAGAGGCAGTCTTTCATCTGGTGGGCGGCAAGCCCGGAGCAAAGATGTTGGAACTGGCGTCGCGGCCCGGCATCAAAGTTTCCGCCGATCTTGCCGATCTGCGAGCCGCAGTCTGCTCGGCGCGGGTCTATGTTTGCCCCATCCGCTATGGCAGCGGCCTGAAAAATAAAATGCTGGAAGCGATGGCCATGCGATTGCCGATCGTCGGCTATCCTGGCGCTACGGCCGGGTTGAATTGCACTCACGGCCGGCACCTGCTGGAAGCGCATACGCCCGATGAATTTGCCGCCTACACGGTAGAGCTGCTCAAGAACCAGCTTCGGGCCGATCAATTAGCCACGAATGCGCGGCAGTTTGTGGAAGAACATTTCAGTTGGCCCTCGCGCGCCGACGCTTACGAGCAGCTCTATCAGGAAGTGATCCGCCGGCATTCCCACTGCATGTGACTATTGACTGTCTGTATCGCCATTCCCTAAATTCAGGACCTCAGCGCTTTTCCCGAAACGGGAGGACGTGTTATGAATTTGAGCGATTCCGGACCAGTTATGAATTGACAGCTTTGCCGGATGGCTTAAAATACCTCCGTCTCACACTTATCATTGCCCGAGTTCTGTAATAAGGACGTCAACCAGTTAAAAAACCAGGCTTACCTCTACCGGGACAGCAGAGCAGAGCGAAGTTGCGCCGTTTGCCTGATACGGCGAGTTTTCGGCGAACTGCTCCGCACGGTATCTGAGGTTCGGAGGATGCGATGAACGGATCAGCTTGCCCAAAGCGCGCTTTCATAATTTATTTCCGGATGGTTTTACCCCTGCTGGTGATGGCTTTGCTGGCTACGACGATGTCTGCCCAGGCCTCCAGAGCTATTCCCTATTACGTCAGCGTCTTTGCGGGGGTGCCTGGCGAAAATTCCGCTGCTTTCCCGTACACCATCGGGCAGGAATGCCCCAGCGGCAGAATTGCGACCACCATTTACGGGGACGGCTGCCTGGCAAGCGAAGCTGTATTCTACGCGCCTTATTCCGTGGTTTTTGATGCTCAGGGTAACGCTTATATTGCGGACACCGATGCAAGCGGCAATTTTGGCTTTATCCGCAAAGTCGACGCCGTTACCGGCGTTATCACTCAATTTCTCGGCGGGATGACCAGCACGAGTACGGCCTTCGATGGCCCCTGTTCCTACTACAACGATGCCCTCGGCCATTTCGGTCCCGATCCGGCGGTGGCCAATCTTCCATCTGGCACGACGGTGATCTCTGGAAACACCTACACCCCTACCGTGCTGCAGAACATCTACAATGGCGATGGTTGTCCCGCAGAAGACCCGGTTACGGGTGAGCCGTACTCCTATGTCAAGGGCATCCGCGACATGGCAATCGACAAAAACTATCTTTATTTTGCCGATTCCAGCAACAGCAAGGTCCGCAAAGTCAGCCTTTCCAACACCGGTCCGGTCGATCAGTACCATTGGTACATTCACGAAGTCGAGCCGGTTGCCGGCGTCAACGGCGACGGCATTTCCAGCGGCTGGGCTCAGGACGGCCCGGCAAACAGTGTCGGCATCAAGAACCCCTATGCCATTTCCGTAGACAGTGCGGGGAATGTGTTTTTTGGCGACGTATCCGGCGATTCCATACGTCGCGTTACTCCCACCACCTACTCGTTCTTCAATGGGGTTATCACCCCCACAATTGGCAACGTGCTTACGGTTTTGAATTGTGCCAAAACCGGCTCTTTTTGTTCGCTGCCCAGCAACGGCGGCAGTCCGGTCGCCTGCCCGACCACCGAAGCTCCCGGCGTTTCGCGCAACGTTGGAGACTGGGGCGCGACTGGACTCTCCTTTGATTCTGCCGGTAATTTGTTTGTCGCGGAGAAGAGCTGCTACACCATTCTGATGATTGCCAACAATGGCTCGAATCCAATCGACGGCAGTACTCAGGCAACGATTCTATGGGGCGCCGGCGTCAGTGGCACCAACAGCGACGGCAACTGGATACCGGCCTTCTCCGCGACGCCGATTGCGCAAGGCGCCACTCGCTCCATTACCAGCGGTCCGGGCGGAAATACCATGTACGTCATCAACGGCACCAACGCCTGGATCTATGATCCCAGCGATACCGCCAACGGCGCCACCAACGGATGGATCCACCAGTTCTGGGGCAGCTACCAGGCGGGGAATACCGCCTGCCAGAGTGTCGGAAACACTACCTATTACGACTGTCCCGCTCCCTTTGCCATTTACGCCGGCGGCAGCAGTGGCGGTAAAGGCTCAATCGATCCACAGGGCAATCTTTATGTCGCCGACGGCGGCGACTCCGTGATTCTCAAAGCCGCCACCGGATTGGACTTTGCCGGCACCGGACCGCGAGTCCCCGTTGGCATAGGAAGTTCGCTGACGCAACCGGTGTTGATCCACGGCGCCGACATAGCCTCCAGCGCGAACGTTGCGGCGGGAATCACGGATCCCACCAATACCAATGCTTCCATTGCCTCCCCAGGCACGGATACGTGGTTTACCCTCGGGATGCCGCCGTGGCCTTTTGTTTTTCCCTTCATCGATCCAACTTCCGACTGCACGCAGTACAGCAACACACCGTCGAATTCAGACGATGCCATCGACTGCGTATTTACGGTGACCTACACGCCCACGGCAATAGGCATGCAAACCGGGTCGATTACGATCAATAACGGCGCCGAAATCCTGCCGCTGGTTGGCTATGGAGCGGGCACACCGACACCGCTCACGCCCGTCGTCTCCTGCTCCAATAAGGTCTACGACGGCACCACCAACGAGTACGTCGGCAGCTGCGCCTGCAGCCTGAACGTTACTTCTTCCGGGCTTCCGGAGCCGGACCCGAACGTGACCTGCGCCGGAACCGCCGCGACCTTCAGCCAGTCCGCGGCCGGCACCGGGCTCACCGTAGACGTGACGGGAATTACCCTGGGTGGTTCGGATGCCAGCCAGTTCACGCTTTCGACTACTTCCGCCATTACCATCGCCGACATCACCCAGGCTTTCCCGGCATTGCTGGTGAGTTGCATTCCGTCCAACACAGTCCTGGCCGGCACTTCGTATTCCTGTAGCGGATCGGCCACCGGCATCGCCGGGGCCCCGGTCTCCGGTTGGTTCGTGCTTACTTATACCGGAACCGGCAGCACTACCTATGGACCAAGTACTACCCCACCGACGGCGGCCGGGACCTACAGCATCAGCGGCGTCTTCACCTCCAGCGATAGCAACTACAGCGGTGGAACCACTAGCAATACGCTGACCATAAATGCAGTTCTATTCGGATCGACCACCACCCTGACTTTTGATCCACCCAGCGGTATTCCGAATTTCGGCGACTTCTTTACCGCGACCGCAACTGTGACTGGCTCCGGCGCCACTCCGACCGGCATGGTGAACTTCACCGTAGTGGATCCGAACAACAACACGACCACGCAAAACATATCATTGGTCTCAGGCGTCGCAAAGCTGACGCTGTATAACGTGCTCGCCGGTACCTACACCATCTCCGCCAACTACAATGGCGACGCCTATTACCCACCTTCTTGGGACGACGGCGAAACGGAAGTCGTAAATCAGGCGACTCCGACCCTCTACCCGAACTGCTACCCCGTCTTCGCCAACGGCAGTCCGCAGGGTTGCAATAGTAGTCTCGCGGTGGCAACCGGCGTAAGCGTAGCGCCATTGGCTGGTACCTGGACCTTCACCTATACCGGGACCACCACCGTTTACGGCCCTACCACAACGCCCCCGACGGCCCCCGATGCCTATTCGGTTATTGCGGACTTCCTGCCTTCGGACGGGAACGATTATTTAGAGAATTCCGTTATCACCCAGTTCCTGATTGCCACGCCAACTTCACTGATGGCAATCGATGCCGGCACTGCGGCCATTCCGTCGTTTTCGCCGAACCCGAAGGCTGTGAATCCGGTCAGTATTGCCACCGACCCCTTTGGGGACGTGATCTTTGCCGATCCCGCGAATAGCTCTGTCGAGCAGGTGAACGTAGACGTGACCAGCGGCATCACCCTGGACAACGGGAGATTCAGCACCCTGGTTTCCAGCGGTCTGAGGAACCCGCAAGTCGTGACTTCGGATCCGTTTGGGGATGTTTACGTCATCGACGCCGCCACCGGTAGGGTCCTTCTGGTGAACGGTTCCAGTTTGGATCCAATCACCGTCGGCCTGTTTGGTCCCCAAGGCCTCACCTCGGATGGCGACGGCAATCTTTATGTCTCCGAAGGCGCGAACAACGATGTGGACCTGGTGGATACCAACACCGGCAATACCCTGATCGTTGCCGGCGGCGGAGTCCCGTGCAGCAATAAGACCGATGCGATCGGCGACGGCTGCCCGGCTAATCAGGCCAGTTTGCGCAATCCCGTGGGTCTGGCAACCGACTCCCTGGGTAATCTCTACATCGCCGATAC
>CAZUCM010000103.1:0-9345 GCA_964619235.1 uncultured Terriglobales bacterium | reverse complement strand
TCACCTTGTCACCGATTCCCGCCACTGCTGCGGGACTGGCCGCTCCGGTTTCCCTTTGCGTCCTCTGCGTCCATCCCGGCCAACGACTTCAAGGTACATGACCTTTTGGCGTCCTCAAGAAGCCCTACCGGCTATGATAATGTGAGAAGATTCTATAGTTTATGAACCAGCCTGCGTGGGGCGACGATCGCCTCCGTTGGGCGTAGTATTGCACCGTCGGGTGGGGGCTGCGCCTTGCCCCGCAGCCGTATGTGCCGGGAGTGGAATTGCATGCTCGGCTTCGGATTTAACAAGACAAAGCTTTTGGCCTCAGCGGAGAAGAATGCCAAGCAGGGCCGCCTGCAAAATGCCATTGCCGACTACGAGCGGATCCTCAAAGAGGAGCCGAACGACCTGAACGTCTTGAATACCATCGGCGATTTGCACGCGCGGGTGGGCAACATCGAGCAGGCCACTGCCTATTTTCAGCGCGTCGGCGACGCTTACGCCAGCGAGGGCTTTACCGTAAAAGCCATCGCGATGTACAAGAAACTTACCAAACAAAATCCCAATGCCTCAGCTGTCGTACTGAAACTGGCGGAGCTATATGCGCAACAGGGACTGAATAACGATGCGCGCGTACAGTACACGGCGGTGGCTGAACTCCACACGCGCAACGGAGATGCCGAGGCCGCCGCCAGCGTCTTCCAGAAGATACTGGATCTTGACCCCGATAATCCGCAGATGCAGGGACGTTTGGCGGAAATCTACGGACGCCTGGGCAAGAATGTTGAAGCCCGCGACGTGTACTTCCGCTCGGCGCAAACGCTGCGCGCGCGTGGTGCCCTGGATGCCTGCGATGATGCGCTGGGACGGGTCTTAAAGCTAGACCCCACGTTCTCGCAAGCGGTGCTTTTGCGCGGGCAGGTGAAACTGGATTCCAATGACCCCAAGGGAGCGGTGAAGTGCCTGGAATCGCTTCCCGACCTGGATTCGCGGCCAGAGGCGTTGCGCGTGCTGCTGCGTGCCCACTTGAAGCTCAGCCAACGGGCGGAAGCGGAGCCGGCGGCGCGCAAGCTGTTAACCATCTTCAACGACACCAGCGGAGTGACCGCTTACGGCGAATGGCTGATGGCCGCCGGCGATTTCGAGGCGGCGTTGCAATGTTATGAGGAATACGCCACCCAGTTGCTGACGGTGAATGCGGCTGGCTTGATCGGCGCGCTGCATAAGATCATCGGGCCGCTGAAGGCCAGCTCCCGCGCTCTGGAGACCTTGAGCGCGTTATTTCAGAAGGCCGGCGACACCACCCACGTGGCGGAAGTTACGGAATTATTGGCTCATGCCAGCGTGCAGGACGGAGCGTTGGGAAAGGCTCGCGATCTTTACCAGAAGCTCGCGGATATGGAGCCGGAAAATCCCCTGCACTTGCAGAATTACAACCAGATTCTGTCCCGGATCGAGGCTGACTCCGGCGCTCCGCCGCCCACGCCGGAAGAGGGAGAGCAGGCGTTGATGGTGGATGAGCTGGATGATATCGGCTCGACCATCGAACAGAAATACTCCGAAGAACTTGGCGTGGCGTTGCAGAATGCCTTTACCGATGCGGAATTGTTTGAGTCCTACAACTTGCCGGTCCGCGCCATTCCTCCGCTGGAGGCAATGCTGCCACGGGCGCCCCGCGATCTTCAGCTGAACCGGCGTCTGGGGTTGCTTTATGTCCGGGCCGGGCGGTTTGCCGAGGCGGCACAGCGCTGCCGGGTGCTCGAGTCGGTCTATGGCCAGGCCGGACACCAGAAAGAGGCCGACGAGTTTAAGGAATTGGCGGCGAGGTACGCCGCCCAGGCCGCTCCCGAAGGGAGCGCCGCAGAAGCCGGTGCGGCTTTACAAGGAAATGCGGAGAGCGCCGATAGCGGAAAGTCCTTTTTGGATTGGGCGCTGCCGGCGAGCCCGGAGGTTGCGGAGCGAGCCGCGACGCCTCCCGAGGCGGCGGTTGTGCCGGTTCCTGCGCCCGAGGCGGCAGCTCCTTCCACGGATGCGCTGGCCCACGAGATAGATCTTTCCGACGAATGGGAGCGCGTTCTTGCCGAACAGAGCGGCGCCGCGCCGGCGGAAAAAGCGCCGGCTGTGCCGGACGTCGAGTTCCCGGCCGCCGACGATGCTCCAAGTTTAAGTTCTGTGATGGATGCTGCCTTAAGCGATTTGGTGGAAGAAGCGGGCTTTTATCTATCGCAGTCGATGCTGGAGGAAGCCCGGGTGGCATTGGCGCGGGCCGAAGCCTTATCACCCAAGGCTCCGGCGGTGCGCGAATTACGCGCACAAGTCGAGGGGATGTCCAGGACGGGCGATCACCTCGAAATTCCAGAGATCGAAATCATTCACGCCTCTGAAACCAGCACACCTGTCGATGCCGGTGCGCCCGCTTCGGTGCTGCCGCTAGACCCCGGGCTCCTTGAGGTGTTTGGGGATGCAGTTCCGGCGGAGCCGTTGCCACCGCTGGTCGAGGAAGCGGCAGGTGAGGCGCCCGAACCGTTGCCGGTCGAAACAGAAGAGGCGGCCATCCCTGTTCCTTCCGGCGAATTGGAAGAAGTCGATGCTGCCAGTCCTTTGCCAGTCGAAGAAGCAGCAGTGACGCCGGCGGAGCCCGCAACCGAGGATCTTCTGACCGACTTGGTTGCTGCATTGTCTCTCCCTCCGGAGATGGCAATGCCTCAGTCCGAGCGGGAACTTGAGCCGCCAATGGCAATAGAGAGCCTGGATGCCCCTGCGCCGGCAGAGACGACAGAAGCCCCGCTGGAACTCGAAGACGAAATCCTGCAGCCCGAACCATCCGGTCCGGAAAGCGGCGTTGCAGCCGAGTCCGCAGTGGAGGCTGACGAGTCAGCGCCGCTGGCTGAGCAACCTGTGGTCTCCGGGAAAACCAAGTCTCAAGGCGGGTTGAGCGATTTTGTGCTGGATCTGGAGAATTCGCTGGGCAGTGATTTTGCCCTGACGCCGGCGCCTCCATCCGCTGTGCATGCGAGTGCCCCTCCACCGGCGGCGATTCCGGTGGATGAGGTCCACCCACAGTCCGCGGCTATTCCCAGTGTGCCGGCTGAAGTTCCTGCCGCCTCGCCGGTGTCAGCTTCGGCCGGCGCGGCGTGCGACGACGGAAATGCCACCAGTGGCGCACTGGCCGGTCTGTTTGCCGAGTTTAAGCAGGAAGTGGAATCGGCGACCGGTGAAAACGATGATCCGGAGACCCATTACAATCTCGGAGTTGCCTTCAAAGAGATGGGGTTGCTGGATGAGGCAATCGGCGAACTGCAGAAGGTTTGTAAGGCGATTGAACAGGGCCATTCGTTCCACCAGGTGATCGAGGCTTATACTTGGCTGGCGGACTGTTTCGTTCAGAATGGAATGCCGGAGGCCGGTGTCCATTGGTATGAAAAAGCCTTGCAGGCGCCGGGGCTGGATAATGAAGGCGTGGTGGCCATCCACTACGAACTGGCATGCGCACATGAGGCTGCCGGAGATGTGGCTGCCGCGCGCCGCCATTTCATGCGCGTGCTCAGCAATAATATCGACTACCGCGACGTGGCCGAACGCATCAAGAATCTTAAGTCGTAGAATCCAGGAATGGAGTCTACGGCCAACCGCGGAGGATGGCATTCGGACCATGGGCGTTTGCCTTCAGGGACGCCAATATCGGGCTTGGCCGCCCCAACGAGGTGCAACGCAATTTGAGCGCTGATCTGAATCCGGTTTTGATTCCCGCGGCGGTTGCGACGCCGGCCGGCCCCCCATGCCAAGCCCTTCGTCCGCTATGGTGGCTGCGCGTGTGGCTGGTGCTTTATGTCCTGTTCTGCGCCGAAATGGGCTTGCTCCTGATCGCTCTGCCGTGGAGAGCGATTTGGAAGACCAATCGATTTCTTGTGAATTATCCGGTCCTGCACGCCGTATTTGAAAGTTACTTCTTTCGCGGAATGGTTACCGGAATTGGAATCGTCGATCTGTACCTGGGCGCTTCGGCGATTGCGCATTATGCGGTTCGCAGGCAAGCGAGAAAACCTGCCCCCCCGGCGCCGCGGACGCCTTCTGCCGAATCCCGCCAACCAGAATGAATACAGCAAAAGGGAGATTGCATGAGCGACGACGTTAAGCCATCGCTGGAGATCGCCAAACCGGCTCCGTTAGCGTACGAGAATAAGAAATTCCTGAGCGGTCCGGAAGGGCGCGCGCTGCGGATCCTGTCCGAGTACCAGGAACCGTTGGCGCGCTTTCGCCGCGAACAGATTCAGGATACCGTTGTATTTTTCGGTTCCGCGCGGATTCACAGCCGGCTGGCCGCCGGCAACGCGCTGGAACTGCTGGAACAGTCCGGCTCTGGCGAGCAGACTTCTCCCGAGTGGCAACGCAAGCTGCAGCGCGCGCGCATGGACCTGCAAATGTCCCGCTACTTTGAAGACGCGCGGCGCCTCTCGTATCTGCTGACCGAGTGGGCGATGAAAATCCCGTCCAAACGCCGCCGCTTTGTCGTTACCACCGGAGGCGGGCCCGGTATTATGGAGGCCGCCAACCAGGGCGCGGCCGAAGCCGGTGGGGCAACCGTCGGCCTCAATATCAATCTGCCCTTTGAGCAAATGCCCAATCCGTATATCACGCCGGATTTGAACTTCCAGTTCCATTATTTCTTTATGCGGAAACTGTGGTTTGCCTATCTGGCCAAAGGATTGATCGTTTTTCCGGGTGGATTCGGAACGTTCGACGAACTCTTCGAGATCCTTACGCTTGCGCAGACCGAAAAACTGGCGAAGCGCATGGTGGTCGTCATGTATGGGCGCGAATACTGGACCAAGGTGGTGAATTTCGAGGCGATGGCCGAAATGGGCGTCATTTCGCCGGAAGATCTCAATTTGTTCAAAATCGTGGATACGCCCGAGGAAGGCTTCGAATATATGACGGACTTCCTCAATAAGAACCACTTATACCCGCCGGGCAGCGTAGAGCGGGTGCCGGAAATCGCTAAAACCCGGCCGTAAAGCAAAAACCTTTAGCCGCGGATGAACGAGATCGACACCGGTCAACACAAAACGGTTTTTCTATCGGTGTTCATCAGCGTGCATCTGCGGCTGATAGGATTGCTTCAATAGGGAGACCAGGTAATCGTCTTGTCCTTCCGTTCCACCCACAGGCGCAAAGGTTCCACGCGCTGATTTACGGTGACTTGCACGATCACCCCGGTTCCGCCGGTTTTGGGTGAGGCGGCGCCGTCAATCTTATGTTCTTTGATAATTCCCCATTCGCCACTGGGACCCCAGTCGTTGTAAAAATCCGCAAACGGGTATTTCTTGTAACGTTCGAGATGCTGCTGCCAATGGGGATCGTTTTGCCAAAGGGCGTATGCGCGCTGGTAGTCGCGGTTTTCCAATGCCGTCAGAAACTGGTTCACCCGGTGTTCGTAAGGCCAGAAACGGAAAACATAGAACAAGCCGCCCACGATGATAAAAATGGAGACGGCCAACACCAGCGTTTTCCGCCGGCGGGTCTGTTTTTCCGGATGGTATTCCGGCGCAGTGAAAATAGTCGTGGACATAATGACTCGAAACACATTTTAGAACACTGTGCCGCCATTTGCAGCGATGGCGTTGGTGAAATTGGGCGTAGATACCCGGCGTGGCCGTTTTTCAACCAGAAACCTGAAACGGGAATCGCTATTACAGCGTCCTCTTGAACAGCGCTGTTGCAATGGTCAGGGTCACGCATGCAAAACCGACCAAAACCACGATATCCGGCACGACGGCCGTGAAGCTGGCGTCTTTCAACAGCAGTTCTTTGAAGCCGTGCACGGCAAAGGTAAAAGGATCGACCCGTGCAATGGCTCTCAACCAGGGCGGGAATGCCTTGATGGGATAGATCGAACCGCTGGGGAAAAACAGCAAGGTGTTCAGAATTCCGAAGATGGCGCGGGGAACCAGCGGGTCTTCGACGCGCACCATGAGCAGAAACATCAGTCCGTTGAAGGCGACCGAAGTAGCCAAAATCATTAACATCAGGCCCGCCAGCTTATCGGGCTGGAAAATAGAGTGCACGCCGGCCAGCAGAGAACCCAATAGGGTGATCGCCAGCCCCGCGATGACCGCCTTGATCGCCCCAGCCAGATTCAATCCCAGCACCATTTCGGTTCGCGTGATGGGCGTGACCAGATAGCCTTCGTGTACCCCGCGCGCCTTGTCGTCGATGTACAACATCCCCCCGCCGATCATCACCGAGACAAACATGGCAAGGGCGATGGAGCCGGGCAGCAGGTACTTCATATACTCGATATACGGGTACAGCTCGACAATCTCCAGACTGATCTGCGATACCAGCCGCGGCTCAATCACCGGCTGATTCAACGCCTGGACCAACTGGTTCAGTTCGTCTTCCAGCGTACTGCTCATGAAGGTGTCGCTGTTATCGACCACCAGCGCCACCCGCGGGCGGTTCTGTTCGTATACGCGCGAAGAGAACTGCGGAGGAATAATCAGCGCGCCTTCCAGCCGGCCGTCGCGCACGTCTTCCGCCGCCTTCCGCTCGTCGTCGTAATAGACGGGAGTAATGGTCTTGGCGGTCGCCTGAATGGCGGTGAACGCTTCCCTTATCTTGAGCGCCTGCGTACCGTGATCCTGATCGACAATGGCCACCCGCGCATCCATGATCTTGCCGCCGAAGGCGTTCCCCAGAACGATCAGCTGTACCAGGGGAAAGATCGTCGATACCATCATCAACGTCGGGGAGCGCCAGAATTTTCTCAGTTCGCGCTCGACAATCGCCAGCATTCTATTCATAGGAGCGTTCCACGTTTCTCGTTCCACGTTCCACGCTTCGCGCTCCACGCACTTGAGGTTTTCACGCCGGGCGCAGGGCAAAGCCGCAGAACGTGAAACCACTGACGGGAAACGGGAATCCTGGAACGGGAAGCGCTCTTCACGGCCGCATTCCCGGCCGGTCGGGCATTACGAAGCCCAAGGCCTTTACCTGCTCGTCGCGCAACTGGCGTCCGGTAAAGTGCACGAAGACGTCGTCCAGCGTCGTATTCTGCACGGAAAGCGATTTGATCGAAACGCCCGTGCGTCCGGTCAATTCCACCAGATCGGTAGTGGTGCGCGATCCATTGTCGGACATGATGCGGAACATGCCCGCGCCTTCCGCCTGCACGCCCTGTGCGGCGGCCAACTTTTCCAGTTGTTGCTGCCAATCGGCGGGCATATCCGTGAATTGCGCTTCGATCACGTTGGTTCCCGGCACGCTGGCTTTCAGCCGCATGGGCGCATCCAGCGCCACCAGCTTGCCGTGATCGACAATCGCAATGCGGTCACAGAGGCGGTCGGCTTCATCCATGTAATGGGTGGTGATCAACACCGTCAGTTTGTGCTTTTGCTTGATGTTGGTCAGCATCTCCCACACGGCAACGCGCGACACCGGGTCCAGCCCGGTGGTGGGCTCATCCAGGAAGAAAATGCGCGGGCTGTGCACCAGACCGCGGGCGATTTCCAGCCGCCGGCGCATGCCGCCGGAAAGCGTCTTGGTCTGTGCGTCGCGCCACTTGGTGAGGTCGACGGCGGCCAGCAGCTCGTCAATGTTATGTTTGCGGCTCTTTGCCGGCACGTCATACAGCTTGGCGTAGATCATCAGGTTCTCTTCCACCGTCAGATCGATATCGCTAGTCAACGCCTGCGGCACTACCCCGATGGAGCGGCGCACTTCGTCCGGCTCCGTGGCCACGTCATAACCCAGGATGTGCCCCCGGCCCGCGGTTATGGGGATCAACGTGGTCATCATGCGAATCAGCGTGGATTTGCCGGCGCCGTTGGGTCCCAGCAACCCGAAGATTTCGCCGTCTTCAACATTGAACGAGACGTCGTTGACCGCCGTGAAATCGCCGTAGCGCTTGATGATGTGGTCCACCTCGATGGCGTGCGCCGGCGGGCCGGTATCGTGAGTTTTGGATTTGAACAGCGACATGGCTACTGGCCCCCATTTACCGGCGCCGCCGGCGGCGTGATGGCCGGTTGCGTATTGTTGCCAACCGCACTGGGAGCGAAGCTCTTGCCTTCGATCACCGATTTCGGCACCAGTACTTCTGCTGTCATGCCCGGTACGAGGTTTCGCTGGCTGTTGTCCAGCCGCACTTTCAGGGATACGGTCTTAATGTCGCGTTTCCGGCGGCTGACGTCCCGCTGCGTGGCGTAGTCGCTTTCCACGGCCTTAAAGAACACCTCCCCGGTCACCGTATTGCCGCTGGGCATGCGGACCTGCAGGCGGTCGCCCAGGCGGATTCGGTCCGCATAGGTCTCGGGCAGGGGTGCATAGGCCCAGGTGTCGCTCAAATCCACGATGGTGACAATGGGCGTGGCCGGGTTCACCACTTCTCCTTCGCGGGCCGCGCGCACGGAAACGAAGCCGGAGACCGGAGCGTAAATGTTGGTGTATCCCAGGCGCGTTTCCGCTTCGGCTTTCTGGGCCTGGGCGGCGAGCATTTGCGCGTGCATCGACTCTACAGTGCTGAGTGCGGCATTGGTCTGGCGCAGGCGCGCCTCGGCGGCAGTCAGATCCGCCTCGGCCGAGTGCACCTGATCCCGCAAGGATTGCACGTGCGCCTCTTGCGCCTTCAGCGTGGCTGCGGCGCGGTCGCGGTCCTGCTGCGACGCCACGCCCTGCTCGGCGAGTTGGATGGTGCGCGCCGAGTCCAGTTTTGTCTGGTCCAGGTTGGCCCTGGCTTCCGATAAATCGGCGCGGGCCGCTCGCAGGCGGGCGGTTGAGTTGGTGACATCGCTGGAGGTGGAGCCATGGGTTACGCGTTCGGTATAGCGACTGGCCGCGACCTGCGCCTGCAGGCTGGACAAGGTGGCGTCGGCGGCATGCTCTTCGGCCGAAAGTTCGCCGCGGTCCAGCACCGCGATCAGGTCGCCCTGGCGCACCTGCGTGCCCTCTTCCACCAGCAGTTTCTCGATCCGGCCTTCGATCTTGCTGCTGACGATTACCTGGTTGGCATCCACGATGCCGATCAATACCAAGTCGCTGGAACGGTCCACGCTAAACACATAGTAGAGGGCGGCAACCAATACCACGATGCCCAGCAAGACGGCGAATCTTTTGCGGCCATTCACGCTCGAACTCCTTTAACGGCGCGCCGCTCCAGGAAAAGAGCGGCGGAGATGAAATCCAGCACTGCGGCGCGGCGGGCGCTGATCCGCGCCGGCGTCAGCGGGTTTGTCCCCGACATTAGCCGTGTCACCGGTGTGCTGCTGAAATAGAAGACGATCATTGAGATCATGGAAGGAATGAATTGCATGGGATCGACCCGGCGGAATTCTCCGCTGGCCATGCCTTCGTGAATCACTT
>CAZUCM010000102.1:0-9375 GCA_964619235.1 uncultured Terriglobales bacterium | reverse complement strand
CCTGCGTGAACAGTAACAAATAGTCGGGACCGCCGGCCTTGGAGTCGGTGCCCGACATATTGAAGCCGCCGAAGGGATGCGCCGCCACCAGGGCGCCCGTGCATTTGCGATTCAGGTACAAATTACCCACGTGGAACTCGCGCATTGCCTTTTCAAGCTTGGCTTGATCGGACGAATACACGGCGCCGGTCAGGCCGAATTCGGTATCGTTCGCGATCTGCAGGGCATGACTGAAATCCTTGGACTTCATCACCGCCAATACCGGGCCAAAGATCTCCTCCTGCTCCAGCCGGGATTTCGGCGGGATATCGGCAAAAACCGTCGGCTCGATGAAAAAGCCCTCGCCCAGATCGGCGCGGCGGCGGCCACCGGTGAGCAGACGTCCGTCCTGCTTGCCCTGCTCGATATAGGCCAGAATAGAATCCATCGAGCTATGGTTAATCACCGCGCCCATGCCGGGATTGCCGGCAGGGTCGCCCAGCGTGATCTTCTCGACTCGCGCTTTCAGTTTATCCAGAAACGGATCGTAAATTTCCCGATGAAGAATAAGGCGTGAGCAGGCGGAACACTTCTGTCCTTGAAAACCGAAAGCGCTGGCGGCAACGCCTTCCACGGCGGCATCGAGATTGGCGTCGGGCTCGACGATGATTGCATCCTTGCCGCCCATCTCCAGCACCACGCGCTTAATCCAGAGCTGTCCGGGTTGTTTTGCAGCCGCCACCGAGTTGATGCGCAGTCCCACCTCCATGGAGCCGGTAAAGGCGAGAAAACGCGTTTGCGGATGGGCCACCAGAGCATCGCCGAAAGTGGCGCCCGCGCCGGGACAAAAATTCACCACGCCATCGGGAAGGCCGGCCTCCCGCAGCAGATCAAAGAAGAAACGGCAAATGCCGGGAGCATCACTGGATGGTTTCAGAATAACGGTGTTGCCGCTGACGACGGCCGCCATGGTCATGCCGGCCATAATGGCGCCCGGAAAATTCCACGGAGGAATTACGACTCCCGCGCCCAATGGGATATACCACAGATAGCCGCGCTCGCCGGGCAGTTCCAGCGGCGGCCTGGACTGGGACAGCCGCAGCGCCTCGCGCGCATAAAATTCGCAGAAATCCAGGGTTTCCGCGGTGTCGGCATCGGCCTCGGCCCAGTTCTTGCTCACTTCGAAGATCATCCATGCGGAAAACTCGTGCTTGCGGCGGCGAATCAGCTCCGCAACTTTCAGCAGCAGCCGAACGCGCTCCTCGACCGGTGTGCGGCTCCAGGATTCAAATGCCTGAAGCGCCGCTTTCATCGCCGGCTCCACTTGTTCTTTGCCGGCCTTCTGAAACACTCCCACCAGCTCCGATGGCCGGGCAGGGTTGATGGAACGAAGCTTGTCCTGGGTGAAAACATCCTTGCCGCCGATGATCAGCGGATATTCACGGCCCAACTCGCCGCGCACTTTCTCGATAGCCGCCCGCATGGCCTGCTGGTTCTGCGTCTGCGTAAAGTCGGTGGCGGGTTCGTTCCGGAATGGGGCCAGTTCAGGCACGGTGGCAGGAAGTTGAACGGTAGCCATAAGTACGGTCCTCCTCTGGAGAGATGGAGCCGGTCACTTTGAGCACCGCCGGGAACCGCCGGATGGCCGATTCTGCGGCGAGTTCAATTCATTTTACCTTGTGAGCAAGCAGGGCGGAGTGCGGGATAGGCGGTCCCACGAAAAAAGAGGCGCACAGGTTGAGCTGTGCGCCTTTGAGAGGAAGGAAGGAGAGTCACCATGAACTAATCGATATCTCTAACGCCCCAGAGGCTGTCGCCGCCATCGGTGTTGCTGCCCCAGAGAACACTGCTGCCCCACAGGACGCTGTTTCCCCAGAGAACGCTGCTGCCCCAGAGAACACTGCTGCCCCACAAAACGGAAGAATTGCTGACGAAAACGTTGCTGCCCCAAACAACCGAGCTACCCCATAGGACACTACTGCCCCACAAAACAGCGCTTCCGGATACGCCGGTCAAAGAGACTTTTCCGGTCGATGCGTTGTAGGTTGCAACCGGCGAAAGGGCCGGCTGTCCGTTGCCGGTATCCGTACTGGCCAATGCCGCCGGAATGTTGAGGTAGCCGGCGCCGACCGTGAACATGTCGTACTCGTCGGTATAAGTGATGCCCGTGGTTGGATCGGTATAGCTGCTGGTTTTCGGGAAGCTCTTGGAGGCCGTCTTCATCAGGCGAGCCTTCACCATGTCGGGTGTGAGCGTAGGATCTTTCTGCAACAACAATGCGGCCGCTCCACTCACCATGGGCGCCGCCAGGCTGGTGCCGCTCAGCGTGATATACCACGGCGTGCCGCTGCTGCTGGTCGGTTCCAGGATCAACTGCGGATAGTTGGTCGTCAAAGTCGTGGTGGCAGCGGCCAGAACGCTATTAATGTTGTTGCCGGGCGCCACCAGATCGGGCTTGACGATGTGGTCGAAGAGTGTGGGGCCCTTCGAGCTGTAGGTAGCAATCAAGTCGTCGGAGGTCGAAGGCGTGCCCATGGTGCGCATGGCGCCGACGGAAATGACATAAGGATCGTTGGCGGGTGAGGTGATGGTGCCGTAACCGTTGGTGCCGGCCGAATCGTCACGGCCGCCGTTGCCGGCGGCAACGACTACGACGATGCCGGCCTTCCAGGCCGCTTCCACCGCCTGGCAGAGGGGATCCTTGGTGTAGCTTTCATATACGCCACGGCCCAGCGACAGGTTGATCACACGAATGTTGTATTTGCTCTTCAGGCTGATGGCATCCTGAATGGCGGCAATCACTGTACTGTCCACCGCTGATCCATTGCTGTCGAGCACACGCAGGTTCACCAGATTGACGTTAGGAGCTACGCCGGGATACGTCGTCGGATAACCGGTCTTCTGCGCGCCGTAGTCGCCGATGACGCCGGCCACCGGCGTGCCGTGGCCGTATACGTCGTCATCCGAACTGTCGCCAGGGACAAAGCTGGTGCCAAACACAACCCGATCCGCATTGCTCGAATTCCCCCCCACGTGCAGGTCGCCGTGAATGTGGATTCCACTATCGATTACGGCCACCGTGACTCCGGTGCCGTCGTACCCGTCCGCCACAGCCGTGTTAGCGCCAATTGTCTGTACTGCGTAATCGTAATAAGCATTGGTGGTCGTAGCCTTCAGAGGACGATCGGGCACGACGGAGACGATTTCGGGATCGTTTTCCAGTTCGTCCCACACACCAGCCGGAACATTGAACGCACCGGCGTTAATAAACGGCAGGTGCTGGCGATGTACTCCACCGCGCTGCTGCATCTTGCTGATGTGCTCCTGCGTTGGGGTGTGGGCAAAAGTGACGATAACATCGGCACGGCCGGTTACGTGGCTCCTCAGTTCGGCGCTCACTTTGCCATCCTGGGCCGGCGCTGCCTGGGCCACAAGCAATATCAGGGCTGCCACCAACAGCGCAAATGCAGCTGTCAATGAAGACCTGCGACTTGTCTCTGCTCCGTCGAAATGTTTCATGTTGCTGCTCATTGGGTATCCTCACTCACTACGCTGACACCGTTCCTAATGCACGACCTTTGCCATAACGAACACCATGTAAGCTGCTGATTTCATGTGCCATCATTCGGCTATCGAAAGCTCATGGGACAACCTGTCACAGTGGAATGCGCCAAATCGTCCCGTTACAGCGTTCAGCGATCGGCCGGCAGTTTCCGGGAATCGGCGCACAAAAAAAAGAGGCGCACAGTTTTAGCTGTGCGCCTATCGAGAAATAGAACAATCACCAAAGGAGAGCTGCGATTAATCGATATCTCTAACGCCCCAGAGGCTGTCGCCGCCATCGGCACTGCTGCCCCAGAGAACACTGCTGCCCCACAGGACGCTGTTTCCCCAGAGAACGCTGCTGCCCCAGAGAACACTGCTGCCCCACAAAACGGAAGAATTGCTGACGAAAACGTTGCTGCCCCAAACAACCGAGCTACCCCATAGGACACTACTGCCCCACAAAACAGCGCTTCCGGATACGCCGGTCAAAGAGACTTTTCCGGTCGATGCGTTGTAGGTTGCAACCGGCGAAAGGGCCGGCTGTCCGTTGCCGGTATCCGTACTGGCCAATGCCGCCGGAATGTTGAGGTAGCCGGCGCCGACCGTGAACATGTCGTACTCGTCGGTATAAGTGATGCCCGTGGTTGGATCGGTATAGCTGCTGGTTTTCGGGAAGCTCTTGGAGGCCGTCTTCATCAGGCGAGCCTTCACCATGTCGGGTGTGAGCGTAGGATCTTTCTGCAACAACAATGCGGCCGCTCCACTCACCATGGGCGCCGCCAGGCTGGTGCCGCTCAGCGTGATATACCACGGCGTGCCGCTGCTGCTGGTCGGTTCCAGGATCAACTGCGGATAGTTGGTCGTCAAAGTCGTGGTGGCAGCGGCCAGAACGCTATTAATGTTGTTGCCGGGCGCCACCAGATCGGGCTTGACGATGTGGTCGAAGAGTGTGGGGCCCTTCGAGCTGTAGGTAGCAATCAAGTCGTCGGAGGTCGAAGGCGTGCCCATGGTGCGCATGGCGCCGACGGAAATGACATAAGGATCGTTGGCGGGTGAGGTGATGGTGCCGTAACCGTTGGTGCCGGCCGAATCGTCACGGCCGCCGTTGCCGGCGGCAACGACTACGACGATGCCGGCCTTCCAGGCCGCTTCCACCGCCTGGCAGAGGGGATCCTTGGTGTAGCTTTCATATACGCCACGGCCCAGCGACAGGTTGATCACACGAATGTTGTATTTGCTCTTCAGGCTGATGGCATCCTGAATGGCGGCAATCACTGTACTGTCCACCGCTGATCCATTGCTGTCGAGCACACGCAGGTTCACCAGATTGACGTTAGGAGCTACGCCGGGATACGTCGTCGGATAACCGGTCTTCTGCGCGCCGTAGTCGCCGATGACGCCGGCCACCGGCGTGCCGTGGCCGTATACGTCGTCATCCGAACTGTCGCCAGGGACAAAGCTGGTGCCAAACACAACCCGATCCGCATTGCTCGAATTCCCCCCCACGTGCAGGTCGCCGTGAATGTGGATTCCACTATCGATTACGGCCACCGTGACTCCGGTGCCGTCGTACCCGTCCGCCACAGCCGTGTTAGCGCCAATTGTCTGTACTGCGTAATCGTAATAAGCATTGGTGGTCGTAGCCTTCAGAGGACGATCGGGCACGACGGAGACGATTTCGGGATCGTTTTCCAGTTCGTCCCACACACCAGCCGGAACATTGAACGCACCGGCGTTAATAAACGGCAGGTGCTGGCGATGTACTCCACCGCGCTGCTGCATCTTGCTGATGTGCTCCTGCGTTGGGGTGTGGGCAAAAGTGACGATAACATCGGCACGGCCGGTTACGTGGCTCCTCAGTTCGGCGCTCACTTTGCCATCCTGGGCTGACGCCGCTTGGGTCGCGACCAGTGCCAGGGCTACGATTAAAAGCGAAAATACAACTGTCAGTGAAATCCTGCTTTTCTTTTCGGCCCCGGCAAAATACTTGGCGTTACTACTCATCGTTTGTCCTCTCTGTGGAACTATGACGCCTTCCCTAGTGCACGCCCCGTGCCAGAGCGAGAGAACACCTAAGCTATTGATTTCAGGTACTGTTTTTGTTCCATCGCAGGCGTCTGGGACAACCTGTCACATGCCATTGCGCCAAATCGTCTCTCTGGCGCTATCCGCGGCCGGCGATCGGCCATCAGGCTGCTTGGATTGGGCGATGGGAAACGTGAAGCGGTCCACTTCTGGTTGAAGGCGGGAGACTGGGGACTGGGGACGCTTAATACTGATTCGTATCTACTTCTTCTCTAACAACTTGCCATTGGTTCTGAGGGGAGAGTCGCTCATACGAAACTGAGTGCGGAAGTGTTCCGAAAGCAGCTCAATGGCCGGACGGTTACCGGCTGGATCTGCCTTGGTAAGATACTCGATCGCCTTCACCAGGTAATGCTGGCCTTCCACATAACGCGGGTCAGGAGTGGTTTGCCGCTTGCTTCTGCGGGGATCAGGGATCACCGGAATCGTTAAAACCTTGCCCATCGATTTTCTCGTGTTCGGGTCCGAATTTGGTTGGACGCGCTCACCGCCGCGTCCGTTGCCTGCGGGCAAATTCTAATGACGACTGCGCCCGCACACCATGCGAGTATATTCGCAACCGTCCCAGGTTGCTATCTCTTTACTTCGGATAAACATACACGGTCTTGCGATCCGTCTTCAGCTTGAACATGCCTTCCGGCAGCGGCTTATTGATCTCGATATTGCTGTATTTGGCGAGGCGATAATTCTCGCTGGGATCAATCAGCTTCTGCTGGAGCGACACTCCCCGGTTCGGGTCGATCCATAACTCGATGCGGGCAAAAAGATTCGCCACTCGCGGCGAATTTGGAGTCAACACCAACTTCACGGTATTCACCCCGTCCACTTTCTCGGTACCGCCGAACGCCACTTTGAACTGCTTCTGCAGTTCATGGCCGCTGCCGCCGAACCCCAGGACCAGGAAACTCTCAAAGGCATCGCGATTCTTGCCGGTGGCATATTCCGTCACCTGGTTGATCATCGGCTGATAGACCTTAATGTCATCGCCGGCCACCAACACATATTTCTTCTGCCCGGGAGGCGATGTGATATTGGCTGCCAGCTTGGTTTCGCTGCTGGACTTGCTTATGCACATCTCACCTCTTTGTTCGCTGGTATCGTTAACCACCAGTTCATAGGACACCCAGGAGAAATCGGCTTTCGCGGATCGAAAATGGGCGGCAGTGCGATCCATGGCCGTCAGCGCCCTTTCCACTTCCGCACTCGGCGAAGAGGCAACGCTTCCGCCTGCCTTGGGAGAGGATTGGGGAGAAAGCGCCGCCGCGACCCCGCACATCGCCATCAGGAATATCGATAGACCAATCGTTTTCACAGGTTTTGCCCGCAATCCAAAGGTATTCGCCTGGAACCAGATCCATTTAGTGGTAGGGCTTACGGATCCAGGCCTTGTACGATTTGATTTCACCCTTACGGTCGCGCACAGCTTCATAGCGCACCAGTTCAATCTCCCCGGCGATCGGTTCGACGATATGGATCAGACTCTTGCGAATCTCTGCGTCACTGTCACCCAGCGCCGCAGAAACATCAATCTGATAAATAAAGTCGTTCCCGTCGGGGAGCACGACGACTTCCGTTTGTTGCGGGTTCCGTTCCGTCGGCTTGTCGTTGAAATCAACCCAATGCGGTGCTACGAAAATGAACAGCAGGATGATCGTAACCATTACGTCGTAATGGAAACTGCCCCGGTTGTGTGTCCACCAGATGTAGCTGCGGATTGTTCGCCAAATACGACCCATACTGAAGCACCAGTGTAACGCGAAAACCGCCTGAATGCCGTTTCCCGTTTCCCGTTCCACGTCCCTCGTTGGAACCGGCAACGGGGAACGGGAAACCAGAACGGCATTACTGCTTTCTGGGCTTAATCCGGTCCATGCCGTTCATATAGGGTCGCAGCGCCTCGGGGACGATTACGCTGCCATCGGCCTGCTGGTAGTTTTCAAGGACGGCAACCCAGGTGCGCCCGACGGCCAGACCGCTGCCATTCAGGGTGTGGACGAATTCGGTTCCCTTCTTGCCTTCCGGTTTGTAGCGAATGTTGGCGCGCCGTGCCTGAAAGGCCTCGAAGTTGGAGCAGGAAGAAATTTCACGGAAAAGCTGTTGTCCCGGCAGCCACACTTCCAGATCATAAGTTTTGGCCGCCGAAAATCCCATGTCGCCGGTGCTCAGCAGCATCACGCGATAGGGCAGACCAAGCCGCTGCAGAACAGTTTCCGCATGGCGGGTAAGGCGTTCGTGCTCCTCGGCGGATTGCTCCGGCCGGCTGAACTTGACGAGTTCGACTTTCTGGAACTGATGCTGGCGAATAATGCCGCGGACGTCCTTGCCATAACTGCCGGCCTCGCTGCGGAAACAAGGCGTATAGGCGGTAATGGAAAGCGGCAAACGCGCCGCATCGATCACTTCGTCACGAAAAAGATTGGTCAGCGGAACTTCGGCCGTCGGAATCAGCCAGAGGTCCGTCTCCGCGCAGCGGAAGAGATCCTGCGCAAACTTGGGCAATTGGCCGGTTCCGAACATGGAAGCGGAATTGACCAGGTAGGGCGGCAGCACCTCGGTGTAACCATGCTCGCGGGTGTGCAGGTCGAGCATGAAACTTGCCAGCGCCCGCTCGAGTTGCGCACCTCCATCCCAATACACGGCGAAGCGGGCTCCCGATAATTTCGCGGCCCTCTCCAGGTCGAGAATGCCCAGTTGCTCGCCCAGTTCCCAATGTGGTTTGGCGGCAAAATCGAAGCTCGCCGGCTGGCCCCAACGCCGAACCTCCACATTGGCGGTTTCGTCGCGGCCGAGGGGGACGCTCTGATTCGGTAAATTCGGAAGCGTGCTGAGGATCTCCCGCATGGCCGCATCTTCGGCTGCCGCCTGCTTCTCCAGTTCCTCCATCTGCTGGCGTGCCGACTTGTTCTGTTCGATCAGGGCGGCAGCGTCTTCCTTGTTCTTCTTGAGACGGGCAATCTCTTCCGAGATACGGTTGCGTTGAGCCTGCAGGGTTTCCAGGTTTTGGATGGCCTGACGGCGGCGGGTATCCAGATCGCGGAAATCTTTCAGCACAACTTCCGGATCCATTCCGCGCTGCCGCAGTTTCTCCCCAACCAGATCGAGATGATCGCGAACAAAGCTAAGATCAAGCATAGAAACAACTAATGTAACGCGAATGCCGGAAATCTACCATACGATCCTGTCCCCTCCCCCTTAATTCCCCTCTCGCCGGGCTAAAGTTTAAGGACAGTTTTGCCGATTGGATGAACAGTGAAGGCACTGGAGGAGTTCGACCCATGCCAGAATTGGTTGCTTGGAACGAAATTTACAGCGTACAAATACAGCGCTTCGACTCGCAGCATAAGCTTTTGTTCAAGATTATCAACCGCTTGAACGACGCCATGTTAAGCAGCAACAATCAGCGCGCCATGGCTGGCGCTCTGAACGAGCTGGTTGAGTATTTGAAGACACACTTCACCGACGAAGAAAGCGCAATGGTGAAATTCGCCTATCCGGGCTACGATCGCCATTCCGCGGAACACAAGCACTTTACCCAGCAAATGCTGGACTTCAGGCAGAAGTTTGTCGCGGGAAAAGTCACCGTAAGCCAGGAAATGATGCAATTTATAACCACCTGGCTCAAACAACACATTTTGCGTACGGATCGGGCCTATTCTTCGTTTCTGGTAGGCAAAGGTATCCGCTAAAGGTTGTTCTGTGCCGCCCATACGCTTCCGGATGCGCGTGTCGTAAACTAGCGGCAGCATGCGCGAATCAAATTTACCG
>CAZUCM010000101.1:0-9401 GCA_964619235.1 uncultured Terriglobales bacterium | reverse complement strand
GTTTATGGGCATGGCGCCCTTTGGGGCTTTATTTGCCGGGGTGATGGCAAAAATCGTGGGCGCCCCATGGACGATTGCCATGGGTGGAGTCGGGTGCATAGCCGGCGCGGCCGCATTTGGCGCGCGCCTCTCTTCCATTCGCGCCGAGGCCCGGCAATTGATTATTGCGCAGCAGATGGCCGGCGGCGATCCCGCGCAGGAAGTCACCGCGCCGACGGGACTCTCGTAGAAGCGTCTCAGATTCCACGCGAGCCGGGAGCTACCTTCTGCAGCTGCCCGTTCCTTTCGCCCCCTTCGGTCGCTTCGCAAGCTCCGGCGCGTTTACGCCACAGCCGAGGTTACCGGGCTGGCGCAGTGGGCGCAGCGGCGGGCGGCGATGGGAATCTCGCTCAAACACTCGGGGCATTGCCGGGTCGTAGGATCCGGAGGCGCCTCGCCCCGCTTCAGGCGTGCCGTAATGGCGTTCATCGGGACGATAATGAAAAAGTAGATCGCTATGGCGACCAGCAGGAACGAGATCACGATATTCAGGAAGTCGCCAAACAGGAACTCGCTGCGGTTTACCGTGAACCGGAGCGCCGAAAAGTCCGGCTTGCCGAAGATAGCGGCAATAAAGGGGGTCAACAGGTCCTTCACGAAGGCGGTGACCACCGCGCCGAAGGCCGCGCCAATGACAACGGCAACCGCCAGATCGACTACGTTGCCGCGAAAGATGAACTGCCGGAATCCTTTTAACATAAGCGTTCTCCTGGACAACCCGGGGAATGGATGCAGCCAGGTTAAGAGGACGCGGAGCAATTTCAAATTTCAAATCTGTAATTTGAAATCTGATCTCACGCGGCGCCACTTGGCGGCGTTTCAATTTTAACCCCACCACGGTTATGGTGCGCTTGCGCAGAAACAGAGAGCGAGCCGCTTTATTCTTGTTCCCATGCATCGCTCTATGGCAGACTGCCAACTCAGAGCCGCAACTGGCGGCCTGATACCTGAGCGAGAATATGCGGCGAATCCTCTACCTGAGCTTGTTTTTAGGGATTAGTGCTGTTTCTGGTTGGGGCAACCGTCCGGTTGCCGGCCAGTCTCAGTCCAACTCGACGGTCTTGTGAACTTTACTTACGATCCCAAACACTAACGATCCTCGAACGCACCTTGCGACAGCCGCATGGCTGCCGGATACTGAGCAGGTGCTCTTGTATTACATAACCGACCGCTCACAGTTTGCCGGAGACGAAAAGACCCGGCGCGGGCGCCTGCTGGCGAAGATCGCGGAGGCTGCACGGGCCGGTGTGGATTACATACAACTGCGCGAGCGCGACCTGAGCACACGGGAACTGGAAGCGTTGGCGCGGGAAGCCGTAAATGCCGTTCAAGCGGCGCAAGGAGATCGCCGCACCTGCCTGCTGATCAATTCCCGGGTCGATGTAGCTATAGCCGCGGGCGCCGGCGGGGTCCATTTGCGCTCCGACGATATTGCGCCCGGCGCAGCGCGCGCCGCCGGAGGCCGGGCGGACAACGGTTTTGTGGTCGCGGTTTCCTGCCATACTGCGGCCGAAGTTCGTTCGGCGGAGGCACAGGAGGCGGATTTTGCCGTTTTCGCGCCGGTATTCGAGAAGACCACAGCGCCACAACGGCAGGGAAGCGGCTTGGCCGCCTTGCGTGCAGCCTGTACCGGGCGAATACCGGTGCTCGCTCTCGGCGGCGTTACCCTGGAAAATGCAGCTTCCTGTCTGCAGGCCGGAGCCGCTGGAATCGCAGCGATCCGGTTGTTCCAGGAGCATGATGTGGCGGATACCGTATTGGCGCTGCGCAGGCTCGCGGAATAAACGCAAAGGCTGCAGAGGAAATTCAGTCCGGACTGACGCAGATAAACCTGATCAAAGAAAACTCATTGTATGGTCCTGGTTTCGATCCGCGTCCATCAGCGTTGATCTGCGGCTAAGGCTTGCTCACAGCTTCTGTATGCGCTGGACATCTCTGACGCCGCGAATTTTTTTCAGGCCGTTTACGATGTGCTCCAGGCGCTTGAGGTGTTCGACATCGATCACCACGTCGATGTTGGCCTGGCTGTTGGCGGTGCGGGCTTCGACATTCCGGATATTGATATTTTCGTCGCTGATGACGGTGGTGATCTGTTTCAGCATGCCGGGAACGTCGTCGCAGGAGAGCATCAGTTTGACGGGGAAGCCCTGGGCCTGGGTGTCTTTCGGGGTATGCGACCACTCCACTTCAATCCGGCGTTCCGACTCGCCGACCAGGTTGAGCAAATTGGAACAGTCCTTGGCATGCACGGCGACACCTTTGCCGCGCGTGACATAGCCGACGATTTCCTCGCCGCGGATCGGATTACAACAGCGGGCCCGGTAGACCAGCAGGTCATCATGGCCTTTGACCTTGATGGCATTGGCACTGTTGGCGCCAAAGACGCGCCGCATCACGTTGCTCAGGCCGCTGCTTTCGGCTTCCGCCTCGATGCCGGCGTGGGCTTCGGCGCCGGCCGGCGCAAGGCGCCCCAGCAACTGCCGCGCGGAAAACTTGCCGTAGCCGATGCCGGCAATCAAATCTTCCGGACGCGCACAGCCATAGTCCTGGGCCACGCGCTGGAAATCGGCTTCCTTGATGTCTTTGATGGAAACGCGGTACTTGCGCGCTTCCTTTTCCACCAGCTTGCGGCCGATTTCAATGGCGCGCTCGCGCTGATGCACGTTGAGCCAGTGTTTGATCTTCTGCCGCGAGCGTGACGACTTGACCAGGGTCAACCAGTCGCGGCTGGGCTGATGACCCGTCTGCGTCATGATCTCCACGATGTCGCCCGAACGCAGCTTATAGCGCAGCGGCACCATGCGGCCGTTGACCTTGGCCCCAACGCAGGTATGGCCGACTTCGGTGTGCACGGTATAGGCAAAATCAATCGGAGTGGCTTCCCGCGGCAGCACGACCACCTTTCCCTTGGGGGTGAAGGTATACACCTCCTCGGGATAAAGATCGATTTTCAATGCCGACAGGAATTCGCTGGGATCGGTAACCTCCCGTTGCCACTCCACCACTTGCCGCAGCCAGGCCAGCCGCTCTTCGTCTTTGGCGGAGACGGGACCGTCTTTATACTTCCAGTGCGCCGCGATGCCTTCCTCGGCCATCTTGTGCATTTCCTCGGTGCGGATCTGCACTTCGAAAGAGGTGCCGTTTTCCGAAATCACGGTGGTATGCAACGACTGGTACAGATTGGGCCGGGGCATGGCGATGAAGTCCTTGATGCGTCCCGGAACCGGCCGCCAAAGGTTGTGAATGATGCCCAGCACGGCATAACAGTCGTGGATGGACTTGGTCACAATCCGCAGGGCGAAAAGATCGTAAATCTGTTCGACGGTAATGTGCTGGCGCAACAGCTTCTGGTGGATTGACCATAAGCGCTTGATGCGGCTTTCCACCTGCGCGTCCAGACCGGCTTCTTTCAGTTTGCCGCGGATAACCAGTTCGATCTTATTCAGGAAGTAATGTTCGCCGGCTTTGCGCCGCACTTCCACCTGATGTTTGAGCTGCTGATAGGTATCCGGATCCAGGTACTGGAAGGCCAGGTCTTCAAGTTCGCCGCGGATTTTGCCCATGCCCAGACGATGGGCGATGGGCGCATAGATCTCGCGGGTTTCCCGGGCCACTTTCTCCTGGCGCGGCCGGTCCAGGAATTCCAGCGTGCGCATGTTGTGCAGCCGGTCCGCCAGTTTGATCATGACCACGCGGATGTCGTCCACCATGGCCAGCACCATCTTGCGGACGTTCTCCGCCTGGCGCTCCTCGCTGGAGGCAAAATCGATTTTATTGATTTTCGTGACGCCTTCGACGATGTGCGCCACCTGCTCGCCAAACTCCCGGGTGATCTGCTCGATGGTGGCGCCGGTGTCTTCCACCGTATAGTGCAACAGGGCGGCAGCCACCGAAACCGAGTCCAATTTCATCTCCGCGACGATCAGCGCGGCTTCCAGAGGATGGGATAAATAGGGTTCGCCGGAGGCGCGTTTCTGCCCGGCATGCTGGCGCAGGGCGAAATCATAGGCCCTTTCCACCACGCTCAAGTCGTCGTTCGGCCGGGTATCCCGCAGCCGCTTCATCAGCTCGCGGTATTTTGTGGCCGTCAAGACGCTGGTAGCGGCTTGTAGGCGGATCGTCTCCATGCTTGATTATAGCGCCGGGATCAAGGCAGGTCGCCGTCCTTAGGCCGCCGGCCAGAGAGGTTGTGCCCGGTTCCATGCGTGCAGCGTCCCTCGAGCGGGTGATGCGGGATCGGAGACGCGGTCCTACTCTAGCCTTCCAATTTTTTCGTTAATAACTCATTGACCAGCGCCGGATTGGCCTGGCCTTTGCTGACCTTCATGACCTGGCCGACGAAGAAGCCGATGAGCGTCTTTTTGCCGGCACGATAGCCTTCCACCTGCTTGGGGTTGGCGGCAATCAGTTCGTCGATGGTCTTTTCCAGTGCCGAGGTGTCGCTGGACTGTTTCGGGCTGCCTTCGGCTTCGTAGGTGGCGGTAAAATCCGTCCCGCGTTCGAAAGCCTTATCGTACAGATCTTTGAGCATTTTGCCGCTGATGACGCCGTTCTCCACCAGATCGGCGGAGATGGCCACGCCCCTCATGCTGATGGGCGATTGCTCAATCGCCAGTCCTTTGGCCTTGAGCCGCCCCAGCAGTTCGCCCTGCACGAGATTGGCGACCCGCTTGGGGTTCTTGGCTGCCTTCGCGGCTTCTTCGAACTGATCGGCGAAGGCGCGCGTCGTGGTCAGCGTGTAAGCATCGCCTTCGGTCAAGCCGTAGTCCGCCATCATGCGGAGACGGCGCGGTTCCGGCAGCTCCGGCAGAGCCTGCAGGATTTGCTCCCGCCAGGCGTTATCGACGACCAGGGGCAACAGGTCGGGCTCGGGAAAATAACGGTAATCGTGCGCGTGTTCTTTGGTGCGCATGCTGTAAGTGCGGCCTTCGTTCGAATCGAACAGCCGCGTTTCCTGAATAATGGAACCGCCGCTTTCCAGCACGCCAATGTGCCGCTTGATTTCATATTCCAGCGCCTGGCGGACAAAGCGGAAGGAATTCACGTTCTTGACCTCCGTTTTCGTGCCCAGCGCCTTCTGTCCGCGCGGGCGCACGCTGATGTTGGCGTCGCAGCGCAGGGAGCCTTCCTCCATGTTGCAGTCGCTGACGCCCGTGTACAGGATGATTTCCTTCAGGCGCGTGAGATATTCGTATGCCTCGTCGGGCGTGGAGATGTCGGGATCGCTGACGATCTCGATCAGCGGTACGCCCGTGCGGTTCAGATCGATGCAGGTGCGGTCGGATTCCACGCCGGGAACCTCGTGCAGGCTCTTGCCCGCATCCTCTTCCAGATGCACGCGGGTGATGCCGATGTCCTTGCGTCCACCCGCCGCCGGAACCACGATTACGCCGTGCTCGGCCAGCGGCTTGTCGTATTGCGAAATCTGATAGCCCTTGGGCAGATCCGGATAGAAATAGTTCTTGCGGGCGTAAATGGAACGCTCGTTGACCGTGCACTTCAGCGCCGCTGCGGCGAGCACCGCGAATTCCATCACCTGGCGGTTCATCACCGGCAACGAGCCGGGCATTCCCAGGCACACCGGACAAACGTTGCTGTTCGGCGGATTGCCGAACTGCGTCGAGCAGGAACAGAAGATCTTGGTCTTGGTGAGGAGCTGGACGTGCACTTCCAGTCCGATGACCGGCTCGTACTTCGTGTTCACGGAGCTGCTGATTTCAGAGGTGGTGGCCATAACAGCTTATTGTAGCGAAGTTCATGGTTCCCCGCAGATTGGAGGAATGAACGCGGAGGACGCCAAGGACGCAGAGGAAACATCGGAAATGCGGGTCTGGCTGATTGCACCTCTGGAAGAATCGCTGCGGTTCTCTTGATATATCCCTTTGCGACCTTAGCGTCCTCCGCGTTCGCTTTTCTTAGGGCTTCGAACCGCACACGATCTCCCAGGCCGCCTGCACATCTTCGCGCGTGGTTGCCAGGTTGCCGATGGCGATGCGCAGTACGTAGCGTCCGTTCAGTTCGGTGTGGGAGAGAAACAGCTGTCCGCCGGCATTCACCTTTTCCAGCAACGCCTCGTTCTCCTGGTCGCTTCCCTTCAAACGGAAGCAGACGGTGGAGAAGGGCGCGGGGGCGACGCGCTCGAATCGCGGATCGGCATCTACCCAGGAGGCGAATTCCTGTCCCCAGGCAATGTGGGCCCGTATCAGGCGCTGCATGCCCTCGCGCCCGAAATAGCGCAGGACAAACCATAATTTCAGGGCGCGAAAGCGCCGTCCCAGCGGCACGCCGTAGTCCATCAGATTCACCGCCCGCGGATGTTCCCGGGTTCGTAAGTACTCGGGCACCAGGGAAAACGCCCGGCGCAATATCTCCGGGCGGCGAGTGTACAAGATGCTCAAGTCGGATGGAGTAAACAGCCATTTGTGCGGATTGGTTACCAGAGAATGCGCCCGTTCGGCCCCCGCCAGAATGTGCTGCTGTTCGGGCAGGATGGCGGCGGCGCCGGCATAGGCGGCGTCAACGTGCAGCCACAGGTTGTACTGTTCGGCGACCTCGGCGATCTTATCCACCGGGTCCACGCTGGTGGTCGAGGTGGTGCCGACGGTGGCCACCACGCAGAAGGGGCGCAATCCGGCGGCGCAGTCCTGTGCAACCATGTCGCGCAGCACCTCCGGCCGCATGCGGAATTCGGAATCCACCGGCACCTTGCGCACCTGCTTCTGCCCGATGCCGAGGGCAATGGCGCCCTTCTCAATCGAAGAATGCGATTGTGCGGAGGTGTAAAGCACCAGATTGGAGCGGCTGCCTTCTACGCGCGCCTGCGGGTCGGCCAACTCTCTGGCGGCGGCCATGGCATGCATGCTTGAAACCGAGGCGGTGTCGTAAATGATGCCGAAGAATTCCGGCGGCAGTCCCAGCCATTGACGCAGCCAGCCCAATGCCACTTGTTCCAGTTCGGAGACCGCAGGCGAGGTCTGCCAGTGTATGCCGTTGGTATTCAGCGCCGCGGCCAGCATCTCCGCCACGATGGCGGGCGCCGATCCCGTGCAGGCAAAGTAGGCCATAAACCGGGGATGGTTCCAGTGAGTTACGGCCGGCAGAATCTGCTGTTCAAAGTCCCGCAACAGCGCGGAGAACGGCTCGCCCTGCTCTGGAGCCGATTTGGGCAGCGCGTCAACCAGATCGCCGGGTTTGATCTTCGGCAAAACCGGGTAACGGCGCGAGTGTTCCAGATAGTCGGCGATCCAGTCCACCGCCTGGTGGGCGGCGCGGCGGAAATCCTCGGCATAGTCATGCAATTGCCGGGAGTCGTACGGAGAGGAAGCCGCTCCGGCCGGCGCAGCAGGTTCGTCCGGCTTATTTGTCGACATAAAGACTGAACTCCATACGGATTGGGTAATTCATTTTAAGCTTCAAGTTGCAAGCTGCAAGCCCCAGGCTCCCAGCCAGAGCCGGCCGGAGCTGGCTGAGGAGGGCTTGCGGCTTGTACGTGAAGCTGGCTCCGCATCACACAAAAACGGGTTGCAGGATCACCTGCAACCCGTTGAACTTGCATCGCCTCCGCCGCTTCCGGCGGTTTGCGGGGGACCTACTCCCGCTTCGTTGCCTCACACTATGCCTGCAACAGGTACACAAATCTGTGATCTATGTCACAATGCGTACATACCGAGGTAACCCTTTGCGAAACAGCTACTTAGATGCCGCAGCGTTCAGATACTTATCCACGGGAAGGTCAAAATAAAATAATGCACGCGCGCCGGCGCCGGTTATGCCATCAACATACATGTGAGCCCCGGCAAGCGGTTGAGGGATGTCTCCGACGTCAAAGAAGAGGAATCCGGACTGGGTAGTATGAGGTTCGACGGTCGAGGCCTGAAACCGGGCGGCATCGATTTCGTTGCGCGCTTCTTTACCGGCGCCGGCGTGCGGTCCGCGGCCCGGCAAGGGGAGCGAGCTGGGAACACCGGTGTCGCTGCCTTTGCTGCGAGATAGTCGGCGCAGCAATTCTTCCGCAGTGGCCGGCGCGATTTTGCTGCGATTGGCAGTCACCCACTGGATCTTCATGCCGTTCAGAGAAATTTCCTGATCGCCATAATTGGTGACAATGAACTGCACCGGCAAATATCCATTGGCCTTCCAGTTGACTTTGAAAAGTTCCGCTTTCCGCAAAGTATCGTAGGGATCGATTGCCACCGTAACCCGTTCATCGGGGTGGTCCTCATGCGCTGGATATGCCCCCGCATCGGCTGCACGGGGCTTGGTAAATTCCTTGCCGGCATAAGCCACAGCGGCGCCAGCGATGAGAAACAACGCAAGATTCCGCAGAAAACGCATGCGGGCATTATAGAATGCGCCACCGGTCCGAGGGGCGTTCCACTTTCCCCGCTCAGTGCAAGCCTTGCAGCTTGTCCAGTTGCGTTCGGGCGCGGCGCGCGTATTCGGAATCCATGTCCACGCAGCGCTGTAAATAGCGGCGGGCGCCGGCGGCATCCCCGCCGGCCAGCAATAGCTGCGCCAGATAATAATGCGCGGCTTCGTATTGCGGCGAGTCGATGTCGCCTGTGACTCGAAACAAGTTCTTGTTGGCGGCGGCCAGGTCGTGAGCGGCAAGTTGGCAGACGCCGGCATAAAATCGCGCGGTCACCTGGTCGTCTTGCCCGGCGGGTACGCGCAAGAGATGGGGAATCGCGGCGGCACAGTCCCCGCGCGCATAAGCCTTCATGCCCATCGCGAACTCAGAGTTTGCGATAGGGTTGCGCAATGGCGAGGCAGGATACGGCGGCAGTGAAAGGTCGGCCAGGTCTTTGATCTGGTTTGTTTGAGCGGTGGGTCTGGGGACAACGAACTCCGCCGGCTTGGCATTATGCTCCGGCGGTTGAGTGTACCTGCCCAGGTACAACACGGCTGATACCGCCAATACCACCAGCGCCAAAACAGCGATAATGGCCCACTTCAGGGCGCATCGAAGCCGGGACTTTCCTGTGCGGTCCTTTGCCATAATTCTGGTATGCATTGAGTTTAGCAAAACAAGCTTTCGGGGGATGCACATGCCGAAGACGGGTGCCGCGGAGACGCTCTGAGCCCAGCTTTCGTTACAATGTCTGCGGATGTACTTCCTATACAGCATTGCCTTGTCCGTGGCCCTGGCGTTGAGCACGCCGTGGTGGCTATGGGCCATGTTGCGTCATGGCAAATATCGCAATGGCCTGAGGGAACGCTTCGGAGGCGTTCCGCAACGGGTGATGCGGATCCCCAAACCGCAGGCAACGGAGAATGCGCCGGGCTGTGTATGGGTCCACGCCGTTTCGGTGGGCGAGGTGCTGGCGGTGACGGAACTGGTGCGGGAGCTGCAGCTGCAATGG
>CAZUCM010000100.1:0-9442 GCA_964619235.1 uncultured Terriglobales bacterium | reverse complement strand
CAGCCGTTCGCCGATCTCGGTGGTCGTCCGTATTCTGACGACCACCAATATAAACGTGGAGCAGGCAATCCGGGAAGGCAAGCTGCGGCTGGATCTTTATTACCGCCTGAATGGATTCTCCATCTGGTTGCCGCCGCTGCGGGACCGCCGCGAAGAAATTGCGCCGCTCCTGAATCACCACATGCAACGGCTGGCCCAGGTTTATAAACGTCCTCCGCAGCCCCTCGGCGACCGTTTGCTGCAGGCCTGTATGCAACACTCCTGGCCGGGCAACGTGCGCGAACTGCAGAATTTCGCCAAGCGCTATCTGGTATTGAACAACGAAGAAGCCTTGATTGCCGAGTTGCGCTCCGGAAGCGCTCCCGCCGACCCGGTTCAACCCGCCGGCCGTATGCCGGAGCGCGGCAGCGACCTCAAGGAAATGGTCCGCACCATGAAAGGCGCGGCGGAAGCCGAGGCTATTACCCGGGCCCTGGAACAGGCGCATGGGAACCGCAAGAAAGCGGCCGAGCTATTGAACATCAGCTATAAGGCACTCGTCTATAAGTCCCGCCAGTACGGCATCCTGCCGCCCAAGGCGCCCAACTCACGGAGTTCCTCCGAGTAGGGCCAGGTCACCTCTCCCGGCAGTACAGCTCCCCTTCGGGCGTTTCCACCCGCCACAATCCGTGCTACAGTCGCGTTCATGATTCGACATAGTCGCTTTTGGACTGAGTCGAGTCTCCCTCCCCCATACGAAGTTACTGTCGTAATGTGCACTGGCGCCTAAATGATGTGACAGCGTAGCGTTCGGAAGTACAATTTGGTCGGCGCGGGATTAGATCAGCACATTAGGAAATGGTTAAAAAGATGCCTTGCGATTGCTTAATGCGAAGGTTCGCGGGCGGCGGCCATCCGGGGCGGTTCCGTCCAGTCAGGTTCGTCCGGAAGAGAGCTTCGCACGCTGCGAATGCCGGCGGGCATTCCCTGATTGAAATGCTGACGGTCGTAGTCATCGTAATGACGATGATGGCCATCTCCGTTCCTGTCGTGCAGAACAGCTATCGCGGCTTCCATCTGACCGCTGCCTCTACGGCGATTTCTGGGGCTATCCAGGCCGCGCGGTATCAGGCCATTCAGAACGGCTGCTCCAGCACTCTTACCTTTTCGATCACCGCCACCACCTCTCAGGTCGCGTCGCAGGCTATCTCCGGAACGCCCCCGACTTGCGCCGTTGGCTATACGAACGTCGGGCAGGCGCAGTACTGGCAAACCAGCGGGGACGTCGCCATACACAGCGGAGCGACCGCCTTTGTATTGACCTTGAGTCCCAACGGAACCGTAACCGCCACCGGCGGTTCGCCTTCCAATTCCTGCCCCAGCGGTAGCATCGGCTGTCTGATTTTGACGAACACGAAAAGTACGAACACCGTAACCGTTTCAGGAGTCGGCAATGTTACCATCACCAACCCGTAAGCGGGACCGCCAGCGCGGATTCACCATGATCGAGGTCATGGCTGCCATTTTCCTGCTGATGGTGGGCGCTGTCTCCATGGCATTGCTGTCCAGCACCATGGTGACCAAGGGAAGGCAGTCCAAATACGTGATGTTGGCGTCAACCTTGACTTCGGAAAAGCTGGAAGATTTGAACCGCTGGCCGGGGAACAATCAATCTACTCCCGATGTCTCAGCGTTGCAAATCTGCGTACCCACGGGGAGCACCTCGGTGGGCAGCCTGACATCGGACATCTTGCAGACCACCACCTGCCCCAACGGAGGTTCGGGCAGTCTCGCATATTATGACGACGTCAGCATTGACTTCAGCAATAACTCGGGCAATTGCTCCGCCGAAAGCTGGGGTTGTTTCGCCGAGACCGTATCCAGTGTGAGTGCCGGCAATACCGTGTATACGACCACCGCGCACTCTCCGGACGGCACCATCATCACCAGCCAGTCAAGCACGGCGCCTACCTCCAGCCTGGTATTTCATCGCCGCTGGATCATCGAAGCCAATGTACCGGTAACCGGAACCCGGCGGCTCACGGTTCTTACGTCACTACCGAACACGGTCCCGCCCGTCACCTTTCAGATGAGCATAGTGAGGCCATGAAAAACTATCCTTGGTCTTTCGTCGTTGGCCGTCGGCCCGGCAAGCCAGAACCGGGGACTGATGGCGTAGTCTCGGCTCTTCCGGCATACCGCCATGGCCGAAGGGGTCTCCGGCCGAAGGCCGGCGGTTTTACGCTGGTGGAGCTGATGGTAGCCATGACGATCTTTCTCGTCATTGGGGGCTGCGCCTTCACTTTGTTCCAGCAGCAGGTGAATTCTTCCATGAGCCTGCGCGGACAGACCGGCCTCAACCTGTCGCTGCGCAACGCCGCTTCGCAGCTGCAAATGGATCTGGCCAATGCCGGTACCGGTTATTTCCAAACCGCCAATGTCCCCAGTTGGCCGGTGGGAGTTACCATCGTCAACCATTGGGTCAGTTCGGGATCATCCTGCTATAGCGGCGGGGTCTATGGCGCCTCCTGCTTTGACCAGCTCAACATTATCGCCGCCGCAAATCCGGCCACCTATCCGCCGGCGAGCGCGACCGACAGCACCGGCGGTACCAGTCCGACCACCAATTGTTCGGACACCTCCACCGGCAATGCCTATGTTGTGCCAACCGCTGCTTCCGGCTTCACTCTGGCGCAAACCGCCGCGCAATACGTCGTGGGGGATCAACTGCTCTTTCTTAACGCCGCCGGCAGCAAAATCACTTCCGTGGTCTTGACCGCGGCGCCCAGCAGCAACGGTGCGGCGGTCAAGCTTGTTTTTGCGCCGACCAACGGGCCCAGCAACAACCCCCTGTTGACTCCCGGCAGCAACAGCCTGGCCAACGATCCCCTGGACATCACCGCCTGCGACGGAACCCAGCCTTGCACCGCGGGCAATAAACTGAGCCCCCAGTTCTGTGGTGGAGACTGGGTTCTTAAGCTGGCGCCCATTATCTACCAGGTCGATACCACAACCGCCAGCGACCCCAAGCTCACCCGCACGCAAAACGGCGCTACCGCCACCGTGATGGATCAGGTGATCGGATTCAAGGTCGGCGCCACCATCTGGAATGGTACGACGGACACGGATGTGACCGCCGCGGCGACAGGCGCGCAATACTTCTATGCCGCCTCCACTTACACCAACACGGTGGCCAACGACATGGCTTATAACTTTACCCTGGTGCGCTCCGTCCGCGTCTCTCTGATTGCGCGCACGGCCCCGGGTACCGATCCGTATACGTTCAAAAACTCCTTCGATCAAGGATCTTATACGGTGCAAGGTGTTGCCGTGGTAGTGAACCCACGGAACATGAGCATGAACGACTGAGGTGACTTATGACGGGCATGACTAATGTATCTCGCAGACCAGCGATGAGGACGAAAGGGCCGGCGGGCCGCTTTTCCTCTCACGGCAGCGGCGAGAAAGGAATCGCCCTGATCGTCGCCCTTCTCCTGTTGTCGCTGATGAGCGTTCTGGGAATCGTCATGATGGTATCCGTAAACTCGGATACGCTGATCAATGGATACTACGGCAATTACCGGGGATCGTTCTACGCGGCGGATTCGGGGCTGAATATCTCGCGGCAGGCGTTGGTCAACTCGATCGATGGCTCCGTAAGTACGAATAAATGCGTTTACTGGGCGACCAATGGCGCCGGCGGTTGTACCACTCCGCCGCTGTCGACCGCCGCTGCCGCCGCTACGGCGTTGCTGACCAGCCTCACCACAAACTACGGATCGTTCTCCTCGCTGAACGCCGGCCAAGGCGCCGCCTCCTGGAGCGAATCCTTCGAGGTCCCCAATAGTGGCAGCTGTACCAGCACGCTGAGCGCATCCCAGACGCTACCGGTCACCGCCCTGAGCACAACCCCTGTGTACTCGTTCACCTTCCAATATAAATACAAGTTGTGCGTCGTCGGCCAGGCTCACGGTTTGCAGCAGGTAAGCACCTCGGAAAATGGATACATCAACATCACCGTCGCCTCCCCGAATCTACCGATTGTCAACCCCTTTTCTGAATTCGGAGCTTTTGTCGGCAACTACCCTTCGTGCTCGGGAGCTTTGATCCCAGGAACCATGGGCGGAAAAATGTACACCTCTGGATCCTGGGAATTTGGGACCACCGGCAGTTACATCTTTACCGGCGCAGTAAGCTCCTACAGTCCCGACATCGATTACTGGGTTGGCGGCAGTTGCACCCCTTCGACAGCCACCAGCTACTCCTCTGGAGGGTCTCACATCACGCCCACTTTCGGGGGCGGGGTACAATTGGGAGTACCTCTGGCTCCGCTGCCGGTCAACGATTACAACCAGAAATGGGCGGTGCTGGACGGCGTGGGTTGCGGAGAGAACAACGGCAACATTTGCGGCAATCTTTCCAGCCCGGCGGTTTTGGCGCCTACCAATGCCGATATGCATGCAACACTCAAGACCGTAAGCGGCACAGCCTATCCCACCACCGGCGCCTCTTCAGGGGTATATGTTCCGTATAGCGGAACTACGCTGAGCGCCACTGCCGGCGGCATTTACGTGGAAGGCGACGCGGCGGTCACGCTGTCGACCGGCACGGATACTCAGGGCAATCTGACCCAGATATACGCCATCACCCAAGGCAGCACGACTACCACCATCACCGTCAGTCAGTTCGCCATTCCGGCGACAACCACCGTGCACTCCGGGTCCAACACACAGATTTTGACTGGGATTCCCTATGATCTGGCCACATCCACTCCCGGCACTATGCTCTATGTGAACGGAAACATTACCAGCCTGACCGGGCCCGGCCAAGGTGTAGCCGCAATTCAGGAGAACTACCAGACCACCATTACGGCCAACGGCAACGTCAACATCACCGGCGACCTGGTTTACGCTCACGAACGCGTTACCCTGAATGCCGCCGACAGCCCGACTGCTTACGCCAACGACACTCAGGAACTCGGCATCTACACGGCAACGGGAAATATCAACCTGCAAAGTAGTTATTCAAACAAGAACCTGGAGGTGGACGGCTCCCTGGTGGCTATCAGCAGCCAGTGCCAAAGTCTGCCCAGTTCATGCGGCTTCACCGTCTCCGGACATATCAACACCTTCAACAACGTCGGCGGCCAAAGCCAGTACAACATTTTTGGCGCCAGCATGGACACGGAGAATACCTACTTCGATGGCAGCGTCCCTCCGCCGTTTTTCCCGGAAACCTCTTTGCCGACGGGACCTTCGACTCCTACCGTGCCTAATGTAACCACGATGCCGGTACAGCGCACCAACTGGGTGACAACTCCCCAGTAAAAAAACCCGCAGAGAGCGGGCCTGAAAACGGCCCGCACCCTGTGGCCTTGATTCCTCCAGGGCTTTGCGGTGTGCGTATTCCAGCCGGGCTTCAAAAGCCTCTACCCATAGAATTTGCTGCGCGCAGGCGGGGGTGGCATCTCATAGTAGTCGTTAAGCAACTTCGGGCCCTCACGGCGAAAAACCGCGAAGTTGCCCAGATGCCACTTTTGCAGGCGGTATTTTACGGAAGTCCCCACCACCGCCAGGCCGTACTTCACGCTACGCCGGAAGTTGATGGAAGAGGCCTCGGGAAAATACCGGGTGGGACACGATATTTCGCCGATGCGAAATCCGAAGTAGATCGCCTGGGCGATGAGTTCGTCATCGAAGGCAAAATCGTCGGTATTATGCTCCAGCGGCAGCGTCTCCAGCAGCGTGCGGGAAAATGCGCGGTATCCCGTGTGGTACTCGGAAAGCTTGTAACCCATCAGCAGATTCTGCAGCGCCGTTAGACAGCGGTTGGCCACGTATTTATACATGGGCATGCCACCCCGCAGAGCGCCCGCGCCCAAAATACGCGAGCCCAAAGCCAGGTCGTACTCTCCGTAAGCCAGCATGCTGGCAAGCGGTACTACCAGCCGGGGGGAATATTGATAATCGGGATGAACCATGATCACGATGTCTGCGCCCTGGCGGAGAGCCTCGCGAAAACAGGTTTTTTGATTGCGCCCGTACCCCAGATTTTTCTTGTGGTGAAAGGTAAGAATGCCCAGATTCTGCGCCAGATCCACAGTAGCATCGGTGCTATCGTCATCCACCAGGATGACACCATCCACTACTTCAAAGGGTAATTCCTGGTAGGTGCGGGCCAGCGTATGTTCGGCGTTGTACGCCGGCATGATGACCCAGATTCGCTTGCCGTTGAGCATCTGTCGCCGCCTGTGTTGACGCTAACTGCTTAGGGGCCGATGAGGAGAGAATTCTAGCGCCTTTCCCTTACAACAACAATCGCTAAGAGTAGGGTTCCCGCAGGCTGTTCATCCCCGCCGGCACCGGCGCTCCCTTATGATCAACCTGCTTGGATTCAGCCGCGCCTTGCGTGCCTCCGTGTAAAGCTGCACCAGCCGCCACCGGGTGGATGCCGCTTGCCATCCACTAAATCTCAGGCAGTGAACAACATACTCGCGCCACGGCAGGAGGCGCACTCTACCAGACACTGCTCTTCTTAAGATCTACATACTTTGATGCGCCAAGCCGGCGTTTGAGCTGGCAAAACATTCTTGCCGGGCGAGCAAGGCGAAAGTGGCTGCAAAATTAATTGCGAAAAGAGTGGCAGGAACGAGTTCCGGAGAGGTTAAGACAGCCCTCGTACACCCTGGCGCATAAATTATTTATAAAGAAAACGACGGCTATGCCATGCCTGCGGTTGGCGCTTTCCGCGGTTCTCGGTTTCATTTTGACCGCAAATGGAAAAGGGCAGCGCAAGCTGCCCGTGGTGCGAATCCCTTACCCGGCTATGCCGCTTTCGCCATCTTTTTTCTTACCGCCCAGCGTTTCCTCATGGCATCGGCAATGCGCTTGCGAGCCGCCGGACTCATGTGACGCGCGCCATTCGCCTTCGCTTGCCGGGCTTCGGCCCACCGCTTCTTCGCCGCCTCCGAGATACGTTTACGGCCGGCGGCACTGATACGGCGAACACCGGATTTTGCTTTTGCGGGCGCCGGCATGGCCGGAGTCACACTCGATTCCAGCAACTCAAGCGCGGCGATGGCTTGACTGATACGATTGCGCTCGGCACGCAGGTCAGAGAGAATTTGCGCAGTGTTCATGCTGTCTCCTTACATCGTGCATAGTAAAAGCACAACCGCTGGGAGCGCAACCGATAAGTTGCAGCAGGCTTACGGCGGGACTCACACCCGCAAGAGTGCGCTCATGCCGGGCGCACTAGCGGAACGGGGCCGTGCCAGTGCACGACCCCGTTTCTGAAACCGGCTCTATGGGACAAACCTTACTTGGACGCGGCTGCCGCAAACTTACGCCAGTCGACGCCCCGCATATCGCCCTTCTCCAGGAAGGCACAATGGAAGGCGAAGGCGGCGCTCAACGTATGCGGAGTATGGCCGCCGGCCACCATATCGAGATAGCTATGCAGGATATCCCGGTAGTCTGGATGCGCACAATTATCGATAATCAGCAGCGCGCGCTCATTCGGAGACTTACCGCGCAGATCGGCTACGCCGTTTTCGGTAGCGACAATCTGCACCGAATGCTCACTATGATCCATGTGACTCACCAGTGGCACCAGGGTACTGATCTTTCCGCCCTTGGCAGTTGACACACAGGTAAAGATCGACAGATAGGCATTGCGGGTAAAGTCACCGGAGCCGCCGATGCCATTCATCATTTGCCGGCCCATGATATGCGTACTGTTCACGTTGCCGAAAATGTCCACTTCGATGGCGGTGTTGATCGAGATCAATCCCAAGCGCCGGACCAGTTCCGGATGGTTCGAGATCTCCTGCGGCCGCATCAGGATGCGCTTGCGATAGGAACCCAGGTCGCGGTACAGACTTTCCAATGCCGGCGGACTCAAGGTCAACGCGCAGGTGCTGGCAAAGGGCACTCTGCCTTCCCGCAACAGAGCCAGCGCCGAATCCTGAAGCACCTCGGTAAACATGTTGAACGGAGGAATTTCCGGATGCCGTCCCAGCGCCCCTAACACGGCGTTGGCAATGTTGCCGACACCGGATTGAATCGGCAAAAACTGCTTGGGAATGCGCCCGGAACGGATCTCCTGCGCCAGGAACTCGGCCACCCGCTGGCCGATAAGGTCGGTCTCCGGAGTCGCCGCATCGTAACCTTTGGTTTCATCCGCCAGATTCGTCCGCACCACGCCGACGATCTTGGACGGGTCCACATAAAGAATGGGCGAGCCAATGCGGTCGGAAGCATGATAGACGGGGATCTCGCGCCGCGCCGGCGGGTCGGCCGGCTCGTAGATGTCGTGCATACCCAGCAGCGACGGTGGATGGTAGCTGTTCAGCTCCACCAGAATCTTGTCCGCTTTGTTGCAGAACGTCGGCGCCGCGCCCACCGAAGAAGTAAGCACGATGCCGCCGCCGGCGGTTACGTCGCAGGCTTCGACCACGGCCCAATGCACCGGACCCAGAAAGCCATAGCGTACGGCCTGCGGCATCAACGACAGGTGCATGTCGAAAAAGCGCGTCTCGCCCGAGTTAATGCTCTTTCGCAGATCGGAATTTGACTGGTAGGGCGTGCGGAAACTGATGGCGCCGGCTTTGGCCAGTGCTCCATCCAGCGATTCCCCGGTCGAGGCGCCGGTAAGCACGCCAATCTGGAACTCCCGGTCGGCGGCGTGCTCCGCTTTCGCCCGCTCCGCGATCGCCAGCGGTATGGCTTTGGGCGCGCCCGCGGGGGTAAATCCGCTGAAACCAACCGTCTGGCCGTGTTGAATCATCGCCGCCGCTTCTTCGGGGCTTAATACTGGAAAGGGAAAACTCATGGGACTCTTCTCCGTGGACAGCCTTACTCAAACTCAATCAGGATCTGGTTGACCTTCACCGCATCGCCTTGCTGAACCCGGACGGTCTTCACCTTCCCCGCTTCCGGCGCTGTGACATTGGTCTCCATCTTCATGGCTTCCAGCACGATCAATAAATCATCGGCCTGAAGTTGCTGACCCGGCTGCACGTTAATGCGGTTGACCAGTCCGGCCACGGGACTGCGGCAGACCTTGGACTCGTCGACGCCCTCCTCCGCCACCGCCGCCGGCAGCGGAACCGCGGCCGCCGGAACGGGATGAACCGTCGTCGGCGCATGCGAGGACGCAAAGTCGCGGTATTTCGGCCCTGAATCCTCTTCCAGCTCTTCGACTTCTACTTCGTACCGTTTGCCATCAATGCTGATCTCTAGTTTCACTCTAACGCTCCTCGATAACTGCGCTGCCGGATGCTCCCGGGCTGAGCCCTATCGCCCCCGGCGCTCGATATTGTGCGAGGCCTGGACAAATACCCGTCCCTGCTGCGCCCATGGATTTACAAAATCGTAGGAAGATTGCAACATGCGCGCGGAACGAACGCGCACTTTCTTGCCCAAATATACGGTCACCGCCGCGGCGATCATTTCGTCACCGA
>CAZUCM010000099.1:0-9561 GCA_964619235.1 uncultured Terriglobales bacterium | reverse complement strand
TTGGAATCCTTCAGGTCGAAACGCTGGTGAATTTCCTTGAGCGCGATGTTGATCGCGTTCTGCACTTCCTGAAGGTCCACTTTGCTGACGACATCGAAGGAATTCTCCGGCATGGCCTTAAGTGTAACGTTCCACACGCCTAAGGCGCAAACCAGGAAGCCGGCGGTCGAGAGCCGGGCGACCTTCGCTTTTACTCCGTAAGGTTGAAGAAACGGCGAAAGTTCTCCGCCGTGGCCCGCCCAAGCTCGGCGGCGGTCGTCTGCCGCAGGGTGGCGATATATTGGGCAACCTCGGCTGCGTAGGCCGGTTCGTTGCGGCGGCCGCGATGGGGAACCGGTGCCAGATAGGGCGAATCGGTCTCGATCAGCATGCGCTCCAGCGGCGCCTGGCATGCGGCTGTCCGAATGTCTTCCGCGCTGGGAAACGTCACATTTCCGGCGAAGGAGATCATAAAGCCCAGCTCCAGCGCCGCCTGCATGTGCGGCAAAGTTCCGGTGAAGCAATGGAGAATTCCACCCAGGCCGTTTCCCGCCCAGTTGAGCTGCAGAAGGCGAATCACGTCGTCCCAGGCGTCGCCGGCGTTTTGCCGCGAACCGCGGCAATGAATGACAATCGGTTTCCCGGTGGCCCGGGCCAGCTCCATCTGGCGCACAAAGACGGACTGCTGCACCTCGCGCGGCGAAAACTCGTACCAGTAGTCCAGACCGATCTCGCCCCAGCCAATCACCCGGGGGTGTCGCGCCAAGCCTTCCAACTCGCGGTAAGCCGCCTCATCGGCAACTTTGGCCTCATGGGGGTGAATGCCGATGCTGGTGTAAATGCGTGGCCCGCCGCTGTTTGCGCAATTTTCGGCCACCTGGATGCCGCCATCATACGTGCCGGGGCCGGCGCCGTTGCCGATCGCCAGCAGTGCCTCGACGCCCGCCGCCGTCGCGCGCTGCAACACCTCTCCGCGGTCGGCGTCGAATTTGGGACCTTCCAGGTGGCAGTGAGAGTCAATGAACATAAGGCTTCAAACCTTGGAACTCTGAAACCTTCTACTTCAGTCTTGCGCCCAACGGCACATCTTCCAGGAATCCGGCAAGCACGGGTTTGCCGCCCTCCAGGGAGGCGGCCAGCAACATACCTTCACTCATCAGGCCGCGCAGCTTCCGTGGTTGCAGGTTGGCGACGATTACGATTCTCCGACCCAGCAGCGTTTCGGGATCATAGGCCTCGGCGATGCCGGCCACGATCTGGCGGGTATGGTCGCCAAGATCGACTTCCAGCCGCAACAACTTGTCGGCGCCCTTTACCCTCTCGGCGACTTTGATCTGGGCTACGCGCAGTTCGACTTTGACAAAATCCTCAATGCCGATCTTCTCCGAGCCGGCGGCTGGCGCCGCCGGTGGCGGGGCGGTTGCGGCGGCAGGCGCGGCGGGTTGGGTTGAGACGGCAGGAGTGGCCGGTTCCGGTTGCGTGGCGGCGGGTTGCGATGTCTGTGCGGCTGCGGATTCTTGTTCCATTTTTTGCATTCTCTCTACCGTGCTCTTGTCGGCACGCGGAAAAACCCCTTCGATGGCGCCCAGCTTGGCGCCGAGCGCCAGCTGACCCCATTGGAGGCTGCGCAGGTCGAATTGGTCCAGATTTCCCAGGCCTAATTGCGCCCAGATGCGGGTGGTGGAATCGGGAATCACCGGATGTGCCAGCGCGGTTACCACGCGCAGCGCTTCCGCGGTGGTGTACAGGATGGTCGCCAAACGCGCGCGGCTTTCGGCATCCTGCTTTTCCGCCAGCGCCCAGGGGGCATTCTCGACGATGTATTTATCCACGCGGGCGACCAGCGCCCAGGCAGCTTCGAGCGCCCGGGAAAACTGGTAGTCGTCCCAAAGCGTGTTGAAAATCGCAATGGTTTCCGTTGCCAGGTTACGGATGGCTTCCTCGGAAGAGGTTTGTTCCGCCGTGCTCGATGGATACGGAATTTCCCCGGCGAAGTACTTGAGGATCATGGTCAAAGTGCGGCTGGCGAGGTTGCCGATCCCATTGGCCAGATCGGCGTTATAACGTTGCACCAGAGCGTCGAAGCTGAAGTTGCCGTCCTGTCCGAAGACGATTTCACGAAACAGGAAATAGCGCAGCGCGTCGGCGCCCATCGCCTCCAGGATGGTCTCCGAGCGGACGATATTTCCTTTCGATTTGGACATCTTGTCCTGTTCGAAGAGCAACCATCCGTGGGCGACGATCCGTTCCGGCAGCGGCAGACCGGCGGCCATCAGGAATGCCGGCCAATAGACGCAATGGAAGCGCACGATTTCCTTGCCGATCATGTGTACCTGTGCCGGCCAGAAGCGTTCCCATTGCTGCATATTCCAGCGCCATCCCACTCCGGTCATATAGGTGCAGAGCGCGTCCAGCCATACGTACATTACCTGTTCGGAATCGCCGGGGACCGGTATGCCCCATTGATATTGCCGCGGCTGACGCTCAAGTCGCGCAAACCGCCGCGCACAAACGAAAGCACCTCGTTGCGCCGCGTCTCGGGACGGATCAAGTCAGGGCGCTGCTCATACAAGCGCAGCAGTTTGTCCTCGAACGCCGATAACTTGAAAAAATAATTTTGTTCGCTGACGGTTTCCGTGGGCCGGCCGCACTCGGGACAGGGCGCGCCGGCTTCGGCGCCCTCTCCGACGTATAGCTCATCGAAGACACAGTACTGGCCGGTGTAGGAACCTTTGTAAATGAAGCCCTTGTCGCGCAGCAGGCGAAACATCTCCTGCACTCCGGCTTCATGGCGCGGATCGGTGGTGCGCATAAAGCCGTCATAGCGGATGCCCATGCGATCCCACAATCCGCGGAAGCCGGCCGAAACTTCGTCGGCCAATTGTTTTGGGGTTTTGCCGGCGGCGGCCGCCGAACGCTCGATCTTCTGCCCATGTTCGTCGGTGCCGGTGAGAAAGAAGACCTCGTGACCCAGCATGCGCTGGCGCCGCGCCACCGCATCACAAACCACAGTGGTGTAAGTGTGCCCGATATGGGGCCGCGCATTGACGTAGTAAATCGGCGTCGTAATGAAATACTTCGGTTTATCGCTGCTCATGATGGCGTTCCAGATATATGCGGACCGTTTCCTGTAAGACGGTCTTCAAAGGAATCTTATGTTGCGCCGCAATGCGGCGGCAATCTTCGTATTCCGGTGCGCAATTCGTCACCTGTTCGCCGGCACTGCCCAGCTTCATGCGCACCTCGCCCCAGGGCGTCAGCACGCTGACGTGGCGGCGGTCGAGACATTGGCGCGCTTCCTGGCGAATGCGAACACCCAGGGTGGTGGTTTCGGCAAATAAGATGGATGCCAGCCGGTCCGTATCCTGGGGACGGCACAACACGGTCAACAGCAGACCGGGACGGCTCTTTTTCATTTGGATAGGCGTCGTGAATACGTCCAGCGCCCCTTCCGCCAGCAGGCGTTCGATCGCATAGCCGATCACCTGTGACGAAATATCGTCCAGGTTCACCTCGATCACCGTAACCGCCGCGCAGTCCTTAACCGGCACACCGGCGGCCGGGGCGGAGGCCTCCGCTTCCCCGACGGTGAGGCGCACAACATTGGCATGGCCGGGAATATCCCGGTAGCCGGCGCCATAGCCGATCTGTTCGATCTTCATTGGCGGAAAGGAGCCGAAGCTGCTTGCCAGCACGCTGACAATTGCCGCGCCGGTGGGCGTTGCAAGTTCCTTCTCTATGCCCGAAGAATAGACCGGCGCATTCCGGGTGCGCAGTACCTCAAGGGTGGCGGGCGCGGGTACCGGAAAGGTCCCATGGGCGCACTCGACCGTGCCACCGCCAACGTTGACCGCGGAGCAGATCCACTGGTCCACTTTGAGCGCCTCCGCACCTACGGCGGCGCAGGTGATGTCCACCAGAGCGTCGGTGGAGCCGACTTCGTGGAAATGAATGTCTTCCATCGGCACGTTATGAATCCCGGCTTCCGCCCGGCCCAGGGTTTCAAAAATGGCAATGGCCGTAGCCTGCGCTGAGGCGCTAATCGGCGATTGCGCAATGATCTGGCGGATTTTTTTCAGCGAACGGCCGTGCACATGTTTGGCGGGCGCGGCGGCGGAATGCGGATGCGTATGGCTGTGCTCGTGACTATGCTCATGGCCGTGCCCATGATCGTGCGCCGGCTCGGGTGCAAAGGTGTGGTGCAGATGCTGGGCTTGCTCGGGGTACGCCTCGCGCGGCAATTCCTTTTCGCCATGAACCATGACGTCCACCTTGACGGAACTGATGCCGCTGCGCATGACGGAAGAAACTTCCAGTTCGGCATCCAGGTCCAGGGCGGCGACGGTTTCCCGCAACAGCTCGATGGGCACTCCGGCCGCCACCAGCGCCCCCAGAAACATGTCGCCGCTGATGCCGCTGAAACAGTCGAGATAGGCGATGCGCATATTTTATGTCCCAACCGGCGGAATTGACCGCGCGCCCCGGCAGCGCTCCTTTGCAAGGTCGAATCTTTCATCATAGGAAACGCGTCAAGGCGCGTCAAACTTGGGCGAGCGACGGGCTGAGGATCCATTACCGGGTGGGTTGCAAAGCGCGATCCAGCTCGTCAATCCGCTGGCGAACGTCCGGAATCGATGAGTCGGCCGGTTCGGCCAGCTCCGCCCGGTATTCCGTGCGGGCTGCGGCCAGTTTTCCCTCCTGGCGGAGCAAATCGGCCAGGGCCCAATGGAGGTGCGACGGACAGGGCGGCACGGTCAGCGCATATCGATAGGAGTCTTCCGCCGCCGTCAACTGCCCGGCGCTCCTCTGGGCGTCTCCCAGATGGGCATAAGCACAGGCCGAAGGATTCACCCGGGTAGCGATGCGCAGCTGCCTGACCGCTTCTTCCCAATTTCCGAGTTGCCCGTAAGCGTGTCCCAGGGAGATGCGCACCTCATAAGACTCCGGATCGGCAGCGGCGGCCAGTTGCAAATGGCTCATGCCGTCGTCGAGTTGCCCGTAATGGAATAGTTGCTGCCCCAGCGCATTTTGGGCGATGGCATTGTCCGGCGCCACACTGACCGCCTGGCCATATAAGGCCAGATTGGCGGACCAGTTGCCGATGCAAGTCAGCGTAGTGATGCCGAAGATTCCCACAACCACCGCTAGCGCAGCAGCTTGTGTCAGAGGAAGAGTCAGGTCGTTTGACTTTGATGGTTGGCCGTTAGCCGAGTGCCGGCGACCGGCAACCGGCGACGGCACCATCCGTAAGGCGAGTGCACACAGCATGGAAAAGCCGGCGAGTGGAAGATAGAGATAGCGGTCGTGCACCAGTTGTCCATGGCCAAAACGCAAGCTGGCGGCCACTGCAGGCGACAGGGGGATCAAGCACCAGGCGCATGCTTTGGCTACCCTCGGCTCCCGGCGGTACCATTTCCACAGGCCGGCGCCGGTTGCCAGCAGCGCCGCCAGCGGCAGCCAGAAATTACCCAGTCCGAGGCGGGAAACATAATCCAGGTTGTAGTGCAGGCTGAGCGGCCAGGGAGCAACCAGTTTCAACACGTAGAACCAAAGCACGCCCGGCCAGGTGGCAACACCCAGCGCCAGGGAAACATGCTCTATTCGGGGCGCCATGCCATGCAGCACGCGGGCTCGCACCGCCAGATAGGCGGCCAGAATCAGGAAATAGGGAACGGAGGTCCATGGGAACGTCCCCCGTCCCCCGTCTCCCGTCGCCCGCCCTGGAACCGTTTCGGGTTTCACGTTTCCGGTTTCTGGTTTCAGCGCAGCTGGGGTTTCTCCACTTTCCGCAATTTTGCCACTTTGAAAATTTGAAACCTTGAAACTTTGAAATCTGAACTCGTATAGCAGTACAAGCAAGGGCAAGGCTACTGCCGTCTCTTTCGCCAATAATGCCAGCGCAAACAGCAGCAGAGCCGCTGCCTGCCAGAGTTTGCGATGTTCGGTTTCCGGCCGGCGGCCATCGGCCGGCCTGTCCCGGCTTGCCGTGGATGACCAGCGACTGCCTTTGAGATAGCACAGCAGGCAGCCTAAAAACAGCACTCCCTCCAGAGTCTCAGTGCTTCCCGAAATCCAGGCGACGCACTCGACGGTGAGGGGATGGACGGCGAAAATAGCAGCCGCGAAGCCGGCGGCAATCTTGTCATTCAGTTCCCGCGCGGCCAGCAGGTACACCAGCCAGGCAGCCAGCACGTGCAGCAGAATTGCCGCCACATGCCAGCCCATAGGATCGAGTCCGAAGAAACAATGGTTCAGGCGCAGCCACAGCAGGAAGACCGGGCGGTAATAATTGCTGCCGCACCCCAGGTGGCTCCATACGTCGGCGGTAAAGTAGCGCGGCAGATAGTGCCAGGACTGCAGGTGAGGGTTCAACTGGATCTGGGGTTCGTCATCGTCAACAAACGGAAACCAGACAGCCGCAATATGCACCAGAAAGGCCAGAACCAGCGCCGCCATAAGCAGGAGCCGGGCCGGAATGCCTTCCGGGCGCCGCACAACTTCCTCTTTTCTCTTGGCCGGCTTGCGCTGTTTGCCCACTACCGTCGCCTCCAGGAATGTTCCCCATATTGCCGCCTTGGTTGCGTCCCTATCGTTGCGTCCCCATCCTGCCCGCCGGATTGCCGGATGAATTAGTGGCTCACCGCGGGTTGCAACGCGCGGTCCAGTTCGTCGATCCGCCGGCGGACATCCGGCAGGGGCGCTTCGCCCGGTGCGGTCAGTTCGCTCTGATATTCCGCGCGAGCTTCGGCCAGTCTGCCTTCGGTGCGAAGCAAATCGGCCAGGGCCCAATGGAGATGCGGTGGACAGGGATGCAGGGTCAGCGCATGCCGATAGGATTCTTCCGCCGCCGTCAGCTGGTTGGCGCTTCTCTGCGCGTCTCCCAGGTTGGCATAGGTGCAGGCCGTTGGGCTCAGTTCGGTCGCCATGCGCAGCTGCGACACCGCCTGCTGCATCTCTCCGAGATGAACGTAGGCGTGTCCCAGGGAGAGGCGGGCAGGGAGGTATTTGGGATCGGCGGCGATGGCCAGCCGAAAGTGGTTCAGGGCATCTTCAAATTGCCGGTTGTCGAACAGCTGCTCTGCCAGCGCACTCTGGGCAATCGCATCGTCGGGCATGAGCGCGACCTCCCGGCTATACAACGCCGTATTGCTGGACCAACTGGCCGTATAACTCGCGGTGGTAATTCCGAAGATTCCCACAATCACTGCCAGTGTAATGGCTTGTTTCACCGGGACAGCGGCATTCCTGGTTTCCGAGTGCCTGCCGTTGACCGGGCGCTGCCGGCCGCCGGCCGCCGAGGGCAAAAGCCGCAAGGCGAGTGCCACCAGCATGGCAAACCCTATAAGCGGCAGATAGAGATAGCGGTCGTGCACCAATTGCATGCGACCGAAGCGCAGCGTGGCGGCAACCGCGGGCAGCAGCGGGATCAGAAACCATATACAAGCGATAGCCACCCGCCGATCGCGCCGGAACCAGTGCCATATTCCGGCGCCGGCTGCCAGCAGCAGCAGCAGCGGTATCCAGAAGTTGCGCATTCCAATGGTGGCGGCAAATCCCAAACTATAATCCAGGCTCAGCGGCCAGGGGATGATCAGCTTCTGCACATAAAACCACAGTACCGATGGCCAGGTGGCAATCACAATTGCCGGAGCAACATGGTTCTTGCCTGGCGCCATCCCGTGCAATACATGAACGCGTAACACCAGATACGCTGCCGATACCGCGATGTAAGGTGCCAGCCTGAGAAGCGTTCCACGTTTGCCGTTCCACGTTCCACGCCGGAGAGCCGTCGCTCGCTCGGAAGCGCCTGAACCTTCCCCGATTTCCGCAACCTTGCCGGCGTGATTCCTCAGTTCATAGATCACGACAAACAACGGCAGTACGATGGCCGTTTCCTTGTTCAATAACGCCAGCGCGAACAGCAGGACTGCCGCCGCCTGCCATAGCTTTGAGACTTTACTATCTGGAATCTTTGAAACTGCCTCCCGGCTCTTCAGATAGCACAACAGGCAGCCAAGAAACAGGACTCCCTGCAACGCCTCGGTGGCCCCGGAGACCCATACGACACTCTCCACCGTTACCGGATGAACGGCGAAAATCGTGGCGGCAAAGCCCGCGGCAATTCTGTCGTTCAGCTCTCGCGCGGCCAGCAGGTACACCAGCCAGGCTGCCAGCACGTGCAGCAGGAGTGCCGCCACATGCCAGCCCATGGGTTCGAGCTCGAAGAAACAATGATTCAGCCGCAGCCACAGCAGGAAGACCGGGCGGTAATAGTTGCTGCCGCAGGCCATATGACTCCACACATCGGCGGTAAAGTAGCGCGGCAGGTAGCTCCATGACCGGAGGTGGGAATTCAGTACGATCTGGGGCTGGTCATCGTCGACAAAAGGGAACCAGATTGCGGCGGCATGTACCAGAAAAGCCAGAACCAGCGCCGTCATCGCCAGTATTCGCACCGGAATGCTTTCCGGACGCTGCCTGGCTGCTGCTTGTGGTACGGGCGGTTTGCGCCGTTTGCTCATGGCTCTTGCCCCTTGCAATGGTCAAGCTGGTCTTTACTATCGTTGTTCTTCCATCATGCCAGCCGGATGCAGCGCAGGCAACAGAAACGGTGGTGCGGGTTTCGCCCCGGTGGGTTTGCTAACGCCGGATTCGGCTCAGCAGAATGACCTGTACGTCCGGGCGAAGCTGGTAAGAGCCGACCGGGCGGAAGCGATCGTGCAAGAGCGCGTATACGGCGGGGGCCTGGCGCGCGCGCACCATCAGGATGTCGGTCTGCTCCGGGGTAAGTTGCTCCCAGAAGTGCATGTTATGGTAATCGCGCAGATACCATGACAAGGGATAAATCATGGCATCGGATGTGCCGGTGATCACCGAATCCGTCCCTTTTCCGTTATGGCGGGCAATTTCGACAATGCGGCTTGCCAGATCGACAATGGGGCGCATCGTGCGCCGGGTGCAATAAGGAATGGCAGGTTCGTCCCAGCGAATGAAGCTGGCGTCCACGGCTTGACCGGCTGCAATGACCACGGCAGCCGCCAGCGTGATGACCAGAGCGGCGCGCTGCCAGAATGAGACGCGGCCCATCAGCGCCCAGATCTCCGCGATGGCATAACCGGCAATCAGAGCCAGGGGGATTACGGCGTTAAGGGCGAGCCAGGGAGTCTTGTACGGAATCAACGTATACGCGGTGAACATCCCCGCGGCCCAAAAGCCGCAGAAGATCAGGAAGCGGTTGCGGGCGCGGTACAAAGCCAGTCCGAAGCCCAGAATTCCCAGCACAACCAGGGGCAATTCTTCCTTGCCAAGAGCCTGGAAGTAGGCCCAGGGGCCATCATAGAGCTGATCGGTTACGCTGGACTTCGCCCAGAAGCGGAAGGTGCGCAAGGAATCCGGAATGCCGCGAAGATTGCTTCCGAACGAAGAATAAAAGGCCAGGTAAACGACGAGAAAAACTACGACGGCCCCCAGGAGATTTCCGGTAGTTGGCCTGGGTCCCCTTGCCGCTGGTTGTTTTGGGCCCGCGCCGAGCCGGCGGCCGATGAACGACGGCCAAAAGCCGCTGCAGAGATATGCCAGGCC
>CAZUCM010000098.1:0-9607 GCA_964619235.1 uncultured Terriglobales bacterium | reverse complement strand
GATGCTATGCGGGCGTTGGTCAGCATCGCGATCACCCGCGAAGATTACCGTGCGGCCCATGAGCTGAGCGCGAAACTGGCGGCCATGGGAAAGGCCGACGATTCCGACCTGAACGGCTTGGCCTGGCTGACGCTGTTTCTGCCTGAGACCGAAAAGCCGGATATCGCCTCGGCCATCCAGGCAACGCAACGCAGCCAGAATAACCCCCACATTCTGCACACGCTGGGCTGTCTATACGCGGCCGCCGGAAAAACCAAGGAGGCGCGCGAAGTGCTGATTCAGGCGATGGATGTGCAGAACCTTGATGAGACGGATCCGGACTTCTGGTACGCCTTCGGCCGCATCGCCGAGCAATACGGAGAAAGCGACATCGCCAGGGCCGACTACGCCAAGGTTTCCAAGCCGCAGCATGACATTCAAGTTCCGGCTTCCAGTTATCGCCTGGCCCAGATGCGGCTTAAGCAATTGCCGGGCGGTTCGCAACCGGGAGCGGCGGCACACAGGTAGCACCAGCCGCCAGGATCGAAGATCGTATTTGATCTTAAATTCGGGAACGGACTACCAGAAAAGCCGCATTCACTGTTTACCGCTTCCCGATTTTCCGCCCGGAGGGCGGTAGTGAAAATAGCCCAGGGGTGGAGCACCGACAGCCGACAATTCTCAGGCACACAAAAGGGTGGCACGCTGACATAGCCGCGTCTGCGTGCGCGCCTTGGTCATGTGCTGGCGCTTCATTCTAAGACAAATCTAACCGCGTGTTACTTCCGTAATTCCACCTCGCCCACTCGTCCGCAAATGCCCGTACACCCTGCCGATAACTCTTGGAGGGGTGATTCGCCTGGCCCGGTTCATGTCCGGGGGACTCCTGACTTTGTTCCCGTTGACGAAAGGTTGACTATGCGTTTTGGCTCAAATCTTCTTACGGCAGTAGCCCTGCTTTCCCGCGATTGTTATGCCTCGATAAACGAAAGCACAGGACGAAGAGTTTTCTCCAACGTTCGCCCGCAAGGATGCCGGCGGACGAAGGCCCTCGGTCTTACGGTGCTTTTCGTCATATTGCTTGGAAGCTGGAGCCTGTTTGCGCAAGAAGCGAATTTGGCCAACGTCGCACCGCATGCCCGCATTACCGCGGCCATTGACGAAACGAAACGGGTGACCCTGACGGGGAATACCCATCCCTGGGCGCAGGCTCAATTCGACGCCGGGCCGGCGGATGCAAGTTTGCCCATGCAGCGCATGCTGCTGGTGCTCAAGCGCTCTCCGGAGCAGCAGCAGGCGCTCGATCAATATCTGGCCTCTGTGCAGGACAAGAGCTCGCCGAACTACCACAAGTGGCTCACTCCGGATCAATTCGGCGCGCACTTTGGAGCGGCATCCAACGACATCAGCGCCATCACGGGATGGTTGCAGTCGCACGGAATGGCGGTCGGCCGTGTCAGTCGCAGCGGCGGCGTCATCGAGTTCTCCGGCACCGCCGGCGGTGTCCAATCGGCCTTCCACACCACCATCCACAAGTACACCATCAACGGAGAATCGCACTACGCCAACGCCGGCGACCCGCAGATTCCGGCTGCGCTGCAGCCGGCAGTCGCCGGAGTCGCGGCTCTGCACAATTTTCAGTCGAAAGGCCAGACGCGCATCGTAGGCAAAGGATCGGGAGTTTATCAGCGCAACAGCAAAGCCCAGCCGTCCTTCACGTACGAAGATTCCAATTACGACATTCAGCAAGCACTGGTCCCGGATGATCTGCAAACCATCTACAACGCCAAGCCGCTGCTGACGGGCAGCAACAAGCTGGACGGCACGGGCCAGACGGTCGCCATCCTGGCCCGCAGCGAAGTCGACTTTTACGATATCGAATCTTTCCGCAGCCTGTTCCTTCCCTTTGCGAAAAACAACCCCATGCAGGAGGTCTTCAACGGTGCTTCGCCCGGAGAACTTGAGAACGGCGATCAGGTGGAGTCCACCGCTGACGTGGAGTACACCGGCGCCATGGCGCCGAATGCCGGCATTCTGCTGGTAGTCTCCGCCTCCACCAACAGCGCCGACGGAATCGATCTGTCCGCACTGTATGCGGTGGACAATAATCTGGCTCCGGTCATCAGCTTGAGCTACGGCTCGTGTGAAGCCTCCATGGGAAGTTCCGGAAATCAGTTCTATTCGGAATTATGGGAACAGGCCGCGGCGCAAGGCATCACGGTGCTGGTCGCCTCGGATGACGCCGGAGCGGCGGGCTGCGATTCGCCCGATCCTACCGGTGACCCCACCAACCCGGCGGTGGCCAGTGGAGGTCTTGCGGTCAACGGCCTGGCTTCTACGCCCTTCAATATTGCCGTGGGCGGAACAGCCTTCAACGAAAACGGTGGCGATGCCTATTGGGCGGCAACGGATGATATCGCCTTTGGCTCGGCCTTGTCTTTTATTCCCGAAACAGCCTGGAACGAAAGCTGCCCGCCCGCAACTTGCAGCGGCGACGCTTCTTTCTATTCCAGCGGCGGCGGAGTCTCGACCCAATATGCAAAACCCTCGTGGCAGAACGGCCTGGGAGTGCCGGCGGATGCGCATCGTGATTTGCCCGATCTGGCTCTGAGCGCTGCCATTCATGATGGCTATGTGCTCTGTTACGAATGGTCCTGCGAAGTCGACAGCTATGACGGGTCCTTTGATTTCGATATTATCGGCGGAACATCGCTCGCGACCCCATCGTTTGCCGGAGTCATGGCTCTGGTCAATGAAAAGACCGGTGCGGCACAGGGACAGGCGGCGCCCGTGCTCTATAATCTGGCGGCATCCCAGGAAGGCACGATTTCCCAGTGCAACGCCTCTGTACCAGTCTCCGGCTTATCCAGTTGCATTTTCCAGGACGTCACCGAGGGGAACAACAGCGTTCCCTGCGCAGGAGGATCCCCGGGTTGCAGCGCCGCGGAACCGGGAAGTTACGGCACGTTGACCGGCTACAGCGCAACCACCGGCTACGATCTGGTTTCCGGCCTTGGCTCGGTCGATGTCGCGAATCTGGTGAACCAGTGGTCGACCGGCATTCGCACCGCCACACTTTCAGCGGTTACGGTAACGCCGTCGTCGCTGACTCATGGCCAGTCGGCCACCATCGGAGTTACGGTTTCGCCGCAATCCGGCAGCGGCACGCCGACCGGCGATATTGTAATTCTGACCAATAACACGCTGACCAGTTCCCAGGCTCTGGCCCAGGCCACTCTGAGCAATGGCAGCTTCTCCGCGGCGCTCTCCGCCCTTCCCGGCGGCAGCTATCAGGTTTCCGCGCGTTATGCCGGCGATAGCAATTTTGCATCCAGCACTTCCGCGGGCTTTGCCGTAACCGTTCAGCCCGAGGCCAGCACCAGCGCGATGATTCTTACTGACCAGAACGAAGTGACGAATCCCGCGACAGTTGCTTATGGCGTTCCCGTAGCCGTGGATATCCAGGTCGCGGGAAATTCCGGCCAGGGCGTTCCCACCGGTAGTGTAACGCTGACTGGTTCGGCGGCCGGCGCCGCCATCAACCAGAAGCTGCCCCTGAACAATCTCGGCTACTTTGAGTTCGACACGGCCTTCTATACCCAGGGAAGTTATTCGTATAGCGTCGCCTATCCCGGCGATGCCAGTTTCCAGGCAAGTACCGGCGCTCCTTTGTCATTTAGCGTCGTAAAGGCGCCTACCGCCGTAACCGTAACCTCCAGCGCCAAGACCATAACCGCAACCGGTTGGCTGCATTTCAACGTCAGCATCACTACCCCGAGCGTGTACGCGCTTTCTCCCACCGGCACGGCGACACTCTACTCCGGCGTTACGGCGCTGGAAACAGTTCCGGTCTACGGCACGGAAAGTGACCAGGGGAATAACGGAGCCACCGCCGAATTCACGCTGCCCGGCGGAAAACTATCCTCCGGCGGCAATTCGATTACGGTTGTCTACAACGGCGACGTCAATTACCTCCCCAACACTTCTGAGGCAGTCAATATCACACGCTCGGGCGTGGGTTCGTTACCCGGCGCAACAACCAACGTCACCCTGACGGTCACGACGCCCTCGGGAACCGCCGTAAATGCGCCGGTCACATTACAGGCCGCCATCAGCAGCGGCGCTACGCCTGTCGAAGGCGGCACCGTCACCTTTGTCGATGGCACGGCCGTATTGGACACGGTACAGGTGGTTGGCGCGCATCCCACCGGCGGATACGTTTCGGGAACGGCGACGATGGTCACGCGGCTGCCAGTGGGCAGCAACTCCATCACTGCCCGCTACAATGGGCAAGGCTCGACGTATCAGCCCGCGGCCTCGGCAGCCTCTATCGTTTCCATTACCGGCACGGAGCCTACTCAATCCACTTTGGCAGCTACCGCCAACGCAGTGAACCCGGCGAACTACGACCTGGCTGCAACCGTGCTGGGCAACGGCCTCACTCCGGCCGCCGGCATGGTCAACTTCTATGACACCACCGCCAGTTCTAGCCTTGCTGAGCCAAACTTGCAACCGGCATCAATCCCTTACACCTTCGTAGCCGCACAAAGCACGGGCATTGATTCCCAGAGTTCCGCGGATGGTGACGCAGTCGCGATCGCCGACCTGAGTGGCGACGGCAAACCGGATGCGGTCACTGCTAACTTCACTGACGATTCCGTCAGCGTCCTCCTTGGCAATGGCGATGGAACCTTTCAAGCGGCCACGCGATATGCGGTCGATGCCGGCCCGGTCAAGGTACTGGTGCTGGACGTCAACCAGGACGGAATTCCGGACATCGTAACGCTCAACAAGACAGCCGGCACGATCAGCGTACTGTTAGGCAACGGTGACGGAACTTTTGCGGCAAAACAATCCTTCAGCGTTGGCAGCGACCCGATCGCGATCGTTGCCGGAGATTTTAATGGCGACGGAATTCCCGATCTCGCCGTGGCCTCCGGCTCTTCTTCCGCGGTGAGCGTGTTGCTGGGCAACGGAAACGGAACTTTCCAGAGCGCTCAGAGCTATTCCGCAAACGCATCCGCCACGGAGGGCTCTACCGGCATGGTAGCCGCGGACTTCAATCTCGACGGCAACTTGGACTTGGTGGTATCCGATTCCGATGGACTGGAGTTACTGACCGGCAATGGCGATGGCACCTTCACACTATCGCCCACCCAGCCTTACAGTGAGGATTACTGGGCTACAGCGGCCAGCGCCGTTGTCACAGCCGACTTCAACGGCGACGGGACTCCCGACCTCGCTCTATTACCCAGCAATGAACCGTATGAGATCGCCGTCGTGATGGGGAATGGCGACGGCACTTTCCAACCTCCGCAATATCTCCTCCCTCCGAGTTTCACCGATTTCAATTATTCGATTAATTCGAGCGCTCTGGTGGCAGCGGATGTAAATGCGGATGGGAGCGCCGACCTGGTGCAATTGCTGACTGGCGAACTGTATGGTGTCAGTAGCTCTGCCGCGATCTACGTTTACACTAACGCAGGCGCAAGCAGCTTTAATACTGCCGCGAGCTTTACGCTGCCCGCCTGGGGCAGCAACCCGCCCAACGCGATCGCCCTGGCCGACTTGAACGGCGATGGCGCTTTGGACATACTGGCCTCCACCACCGGCAGCCCCGCACATGCGCTTACCTCCGGATTGCAGCAGAGTTCGGCAACAGCGGCGGTGAGCAACCTTCCCTCCAGCGGTGACACGGTGCAGGCTTCCTATGTTCCCGCCCAGGGCAGTAATTACGCTGCCAGCACCTCCAATACCGTCACCTTAGGGGAGCGCATTGCTACCACCGCATCGCCCTACGCCGGCTTTTGGACTTCCGGAAACTCGTGCTTCGCCACAGCGGGATATTCCTACTTTGACGGCGGCGTCTGCTTCGAAATGTGCGAGGGACCCAGCAGCGGCAGTGCTTCCACCCCGCTCACGGGAACCATGACGCTTACCGGAACCAATCCCGACGGCAGCCACTTTACCGCCGAAACCTGGACTTTGGTTCCACCCTATCCGTGTCTGACCTCCAGTGGCGGATGGTGGGGCTGGCAGGCAGGCACCTATGCCTTGAAGATGTCTTATAGCGGCGACAGCAACTACCAGCCGAGCACGGCATCGATCAGCTTCCAGGTACGGGCGACTGACGTCAATATCAGCCTGACCGGACCCACTTCTTTGCTCGCCGGCAATCCCGCCATGCTTTCGACCAGCACCACCAGTCCTGAATTCGGCAGCACGTTGAGCCTGGACGGTCCTGCATCGTTCTACGACGGGCAAACGCTCCTGGGCTCGGAATTTATAGGGAGCAGCGACACATTCGAGGTCCCGCCACTAACCGCCGGCACCCATACCATTACTGCAAAATATCTCGGCGCCATGGGCACCTATGGGGTATGGAATGAATACGCGGTGAATTCCAATTCGCTGACGATCAATGTCTACGCACCCACCACGGATACAGGTGGAATTACGCTCAGCGCATCGCCATCTTCTCCGGCGGCCGGCCAACCGGTCACGTTGACAGCGACGGCGACGCAAGCCGGAGGAGCGGCGCAGACGGCAGGCACGGTTACTTTCAGTGACGGTGCCTCTCCGCTGGGCACGGTCTCTCTTTCCAGTACCGGCGTGGCCGTCATCCGCCAGGCACTGGCAGTCGGGCAGCACCTCATTTCCGCCCACTACAACGGCATGACTGCCCTGTTGGCGTCCAGCGCCCAGACCAGCACAGCCCTGACCTCCGCCACAAAGACGGTGACGGTTGCGCCCAGCGCTGCCAGTTCCATCACTTTGTCTTCTGCCACCAACGCGGACAACAGCCAGGCATCCGATCTGACGGCCACCGTGCTGGTCAGCGGCTTTGCCGCCCCGGGTGGAAACGTCACGTTTACCGATACTACCGCTTCCAATGGTTTGGGGACTGTGCCGGTGAAAACCTCCGGCATGACGCCGGGATTCAGTACGGCACAGAGCATTGCCTTCACCGGCACTGCCACATTGGTCATCTCCGGTGACTTCAACCGAGATGGCGTGGCGGACCTGGCTGTGTCCGATGCCACCAATAAATCGATACACGTGCTCCTGGGCAACGGCACCGGCGCCTTCACCCAGGAGGACTACTCGCTGCCCGCGGCGCCCACGGCACTGCTCACCGGCGACCTCAACGGCGATGGCATTCCGGATATTATCGTCGGCGCCGCCAATAGCAATGTTTATGTATTTCTGGGCAATGGCGATGGCACCTTCCAGGCCGCCAAATCCTATTCTGTGCCCGTGGCCCCGGCCTTTATGTCCCTGGGCGATATGAACGGCGATGGCAATCAGGACTTGATTCTACTGGGAGCCAGCACTCTTGTTGTGGCCATTGGCAGAGGCGATGGCACCTTCAGCGGATACACCAGCTATTCCCTCTATGATGCGTCCAATGCAGACAGTTCCCTGGTGGTGCAGGATTTGAACGGCGATGGTGCTTTGGATGTACTTGTCCAAACCGGAGGCTATGGCTATTTGTTCTACGGCACCGGCAACGGATCACTACAGTCTAAGACCCTCGCAATGGAATCTGATGGCCCCATGATCTCCACCGACCTGAATGGCGATGGTATTCCCGACCTGGCGTTCAACAATCCGGAGACCGGCAGCCTGGGGGTTTATCTTGGCCTGGGGAATTTCTCCTTTGTGCCGCCACACTTCTATCCCGAGCAACTCCCGCAGCAATATAGCGGAGATGGCGGCACAGGCCCTCTTCCGGCGGTGGCGGTTGCCGATTTCAATGGCGACGGCATTCCCGACCTCATTATTCCCGGATCGATCTTTGAAGGCCAGGGAGACGGCTCCTTCTCCGCCACCGGTATTCCCGCCGGCAACTTCACCATACTTGCCGATATCAACGGCGATGGTGTCCCCGATCTGGTTTACCTTTCTCCGGTCAGCGGTTTGACGGTTCAGTATGGAGGCACAATGGTGACCGCCACTTTGCCCGCCGTTCTGATTAATGGAAACGGAGCCCATAACGTACAAGCGGCATATACGCCGGCAGAAGGTGTACCCTACACCGGCAGCACCTCGAACACAATCCAGTTGCAGGCAGTGTCGGTGGCCGCGACAAACCCGACCCTCACCCTGACCTGTACGGAAGTCGCGTATGACGGTAATCCGCACTCCTGCACCGGTTCGGCTACGGGTACGGGCGGAGCGGCGGTCAGTGGCTCATGGAGCTACAGCCCGGCGAGTGAAACCGCGGCTGGAAGCTATCCGGTCACCGGCACCTTCACCAGCAGCGATCCCAGCTACAACAGCGGCACGGCCAACGGTACGCTCATGATCGACGCCGCCGCGCCCACTCTGACGCTCACATGTACCGAAGTCCCCTATGACGGAAATGCCCACTCCTGCACCGGATCGGCCACCGGCATAGGTGGTGCGACGGTGAGCGGATCTTTTGCCTTTAACCCGGCAAGCGAAACCAATGCCGGCAGCTATCCGGTTACCGGCACCTTCACCAGCAACAACACCAACTACGCCAGCAACGGAACCGCCTCCGGCACGCTCATGATCGATGCCGTGGCCCCAACCAGCCTGACGCTCAGCTGCACGGAAGTTTCCTATGACGGCAATGCCCACTCCTGCATCGGATCGGCCACGGGCATCGGCGGTGCGACGGTAAGCGGATCGTTCACCTTTAACCCGGCAAGCGAAACCAATGCCGGCAGCTACACGGTTACCGGCACCTTCACCAGCAGCAACTCCAACTACACCAGCGGCGGAACGGCTGCGGGCACGCTGAAGATCGATGCGGTTGCCCCGAGCAGCCTGACGCTCACCTGCGCGGAAGTTCCTTACGACGGCAATGCCCACTCCTGTACTGGTTCGGCCACGGGCATCGGCGGCGCGACAGTAAGCGGCACTTTCGCATTTAATCCCGTCAGCGAAACCCTACCCGGAAGCTATACGGTCACGGGCACCTTCACCAGCAGCAACTCCAACTACACCAGCGGGGGAACGGCCACTGGATCGCTCAAGATCGACGCGGCCACGCCCACGTTAACCGTTAGCTGCACGGAAGTTCCGTATGACGGTAATGCCCACTTCTGCACCGCTTCGGCCACGGGCCTGGATGGTGCGACGGTAAGCGGATCGTTCACCTTCAATCCGGCGAGTGAAACCAACGCCGGCAGCTACACGGTTACCGGCACCTTCACCAGCAGCAACTCCAACTATGCCAGCGGGACAGCCGCCGGCACGCTCAAGATCGACGCCATTGCTCCAACCAGCCTGGCATTGACCTGCGCGGAGGTCTCCTATGACGGCAACGCCCACTCCTGCACCGGTTCGGCAACCGGCCTGGGCGGATCGGCCGTAAGCGGCACGTTCGCATTCAATCCAGCGAGCGAAACCAATGCCGGCAGCTACGCGGTCACCGGCACCTTTACCAGCAGCAATACGAATTACGCGAGCGGCGGAACGGCTGCGGGCACGCTGAAGATCGATGCAGTTGCCCCAAGCAGTCTGACGCTCACTTGCGCGGAAGTACCCTACGACGGCAATGCCCACTCCTGTACCGGCTTGGCCACGGGCATAGGCGGTGCGGCAATAAGCGGCACTTTCGCATTCAACCCGGCAGGTGAAACCCTGGTAGGCAGCT
>CAZUCM010000097.1:0-9696 GCA_964619235.1 uncultured Terriglobales bacterium | reverse complement strand
CGACTCTCGGTGAGATCGCCGCGCAGGGGGCCGCCCTGGAGCATCTGCGGCTGTTCCTGCTCAGAGAAGGCGATTTCCGAGGAGTTGTCGCTCGGGTTGGATTCGCTGGTGTTCCTGGACGATAATCCCGCCGAGAGAGCGATCGTACGCGAATTTCTGCCACAGGTCGCGGTTCCCGAATTGCCTTCCGATCCCGCGCTTTATGTTCGCACGCTGAGTGCCGCCGGCTACTTCGAATCCGTGACCTTTGCCGATGAGGATTTAAAGCGCGCTCAGTATTATCAGGACAACGCCCGCCGCGTGAATCTGCAGGGCCAGTTTGCCGACATCGAGAGCTATCTGGCCTCGCTGAAAATGGAGATCACCTTCCAGCCGTTCGACGAAACCGGGCGCGCGCGGATCACGCAACTCATCAACAAGTCGAACCAGTTCAACCTTACGACTCAGCGCTACACCGAAGCGGAAGTTGCAAAAATCCAGGAAGATCCCGCGTGCTTTGCCCTGCAGGTGCGCCTGGCCGACGCTTTCGGCGATAACGGCATGATCAGCGTCATCGTTTGCCGGGACATCGGAGAGCAGATATGGCAGTTTGATACCTGGTTGATGAGCTGCCGCGTTCTGGGCCGGCGCGTGGAAAATATGGTGTTGCAAGAGGTCATCCTGGCTGCCAAACGCGCAGGGGTCCGCAAGCTCTTCGGCAAATACATCCCGACGGAGCGCAATCATCTGGTGGAACAGCACTACGAAAAGCTCGGGTTCTCCTTGATGACGCAGGCGCCCGATGGGACGACTTTCTGGCAGTTGGAAATTGACTCCGCCCAGGTGGAATTGGCGCCAATGGAAGTTCACCGTATCGGATTCGCTGCCGCCGCTGCCTGACCTGGTGATTCATGGATGTAACTTCACTTCATTTTATCGGCTTTGCCGCATTCGCCGCCGGCATCTATCATCTGTCACGCTCCGTTATGTGGCGTCGGACGGTCCTGCTGATCGCCAATCTTATCTTCCTGGCGACGCTTTCCATGCACTGGAAGAGTTATTTGCCGCTGCTGGCGTTCCTGGCGCTGGGCTATTTCGGCGTGTGGATGATGCAACGCCTCAGGTCGCACCTCGCCTATGTGCTCTTGCTGGGAATCGCTATTTTCCTCTTCGTCTGTCTCAAGCAATACCGGTTCCTTCCCGAATCGCTCTTCTTGCGCTTTTCCTACGTCACGGTCGGACTTTCTTACATTTTCTTCCGTGTACTGCAAATGATCATCGATGCCAGAGGCGGAACGCTGACGAATCGCATTGGCGTGATCTCCTATTTGAACTACACGCTCAACTTCACCACTCTCATCGCCGGGCCCATCCAACTGTATGAGGATTACGCCGCTTCACAGGCAGGCTCACAGCTGACGCGGCTGACCGTGGGAAGGGCTGCTGCCGCAATCGAGCGCGTTGCCATAGGCTTTTTCAAAGTCCGGGTGCTTTCGATGTTCGCGTTGGCCCTCCATGGAGCCGCGATTGGCGATCTTTCCGGCAGCCAGCGGGTCGCTCCCCGCGTCCTCACCGCGGCGTTGATCGCAACGATTTATCCCTTTTACCTGTATTTCAACTTCTCGGGATATTGCGACATCATGATCGGGCTGGCTCGTTTTTTGGAACTGGACTTGCCGGAGAATTTCGACCGTTCCTTCGCGTCAACCAGTTTTCTCGAATTCTGGGGCCGCTGGCACATGACCTTGTCCAACTGGCTGAAAGCCTACGTTTATACGCCCTTGGTCAAAGTTCTCATGCAGAAGTTCCCTTCCGCCGCCGTCGAGCCCTTTTTGGGCGTCTTCGCCTTTTTCGTTACCTTCTTCCTCATTGGCGCCTGGCACGGGCAAACTTCGGAGTTTCTGTTTTACGGTGTGTTGTTAGGTCTGGGGATCAGCCTCAACAAGCTTTATCAGGTGCTTATGGTGAAGTCGTTGGGCCGTAAGCGCTTCAAGGCGCTGACCGCCGATGCCTCCTATGAAGCCTTCGCGCGCGGGCTGACATTTACCTACTTTGCGTTTTCCCTGTTATGTTTCTGGTCCACCTGGCCGCAAATGCGCCGCTTGGCGGGAGTCTTGAGTCTTTCCCAAAACCTGGCCGTATGGTGCGTCATTTGGCTTGGAGCCACTGCAACCCTCGCGCTCTGGGAATCGCTACGCACCTGGGCATTGAACCTGCGCTGGCAGGGAGCGCCGCTGGTACTCGCGGTTCCGGTCCGGGCCGCCTGGGCAACTTACCTGTCGATTCTCGGCTTGTTGATCATCTACGACGTCCATGTTCCGGCACCGGTACTATACCGGATTTTCTGAGTTCTTCCAGCATTCGTTGCGCCACCAGTCGATTGCCTACCGGCGAAGTATGCGCCATGTCCAGGTAAAGATCGCCGGGCGTCTGGTCGAAGACATCATTCAGATTGACACAGTGCGGATTCCCGGTGGAGCAGATCAACTGACTGGTCCGCTGGCACATTTCCACTATGCCCGGGAGTTTGTTTTCCATGGTCTTTCGAATTTCCCGTTCCGGAGGAGTCAGCGGCTTATGTCCAAGAGCAATATGCGGCGCCCAAAACGATTCATACTGGAATCCGTAACTCTTGGATAGCGCGTCCACTAACTTCATGTTTTGCAGGTAGTTTTCCGACGCCATATCGGCACGCCGGTCAAGATCCCGCGGTCGAACCGCGGCCGTCTTCCCCGGCCTTGACTGAGTGATTTTGTCGTTGATGGCATCGATCAGACGATAGGTGTTCGTCTCCGTAAAATAGAGAAAACTGTTCCGCTTCCGCCTGTTGTTTTCTACCAGGCTCCGCATGCGCTCAAGATTCTGGTGGCTGTCCACCTGATCCGACTGATACTGCATGAAGGCATCGCCAAAGCCGTCATAAAAGATCACCAGGTCCGGCAGTTCCGAGGTGCGCTTCAATGCCAGTTCAAGCTGGATCACTTCCTGGGTATTGACCCATCCAGTCTCGCCGAAGTTCGTCACGCACACCGGTCCCAGCGCGGAAGTGTATTCCTGAGCCAGCATGGACGGAATCGTGTCCTCGTCCCTCGCGCCGGTTCCCCACAGCACGGAAGCTCCGAACATCCAGATCCGGGGCGCACCCGCAGTACAACTCGGATTGATGGTGCGTCGTATGCCGTTCTTGTCGACGTTCACGTATTTGCCGGCGAACGGCGCCCGTCGCCACACGACATAGGGCTTGTACTGCGTTTGCCACGCGCTCAGGAACTCCTTCCAGTACTCGAAGGCCCAAGGCTTATCCTGGTAATAACTGTGACTTAGATAAATATCCTCGGCTTGGTTCTGGTGGGAGAAAAACAAAGACAGCGCAGCCAAAGACAATAGCTCCGTCAAGACTCCAAAAAACACCAGCAGGGAAATATACACCGCCAGCCTGTTCACGATCCTGGAATAGCGCTCCCCGGGTTGAAGACGGCTGCCAGGTGTTTCTCCGCCCTGGGCAAGCTCGCATGTTTCCGTATTCATCAAGTTCCAGCCTGTCTTGAAGCTCAAGGCGGAGGGAATTTTAGGGCTCCCGCCGCCGGTGGTCAACGCCCCATGCCGGAAGAGACCGGCTCGTTTCCCTGCCTGCCTTGGCCGATACGGGGAAGACGAGCGGCTAACGCCGGCATCATACTTTGGGCAAAGGTCGCGGTAAGATGGCTGTCGTCGCGATAGACGACGACGCCATCCCGAATCGCGTCACAGTATTCACCGCGGCAAATCTGATCCGAAAGATTCAGCACCGACACTCCGGGAAACTGCCGCGCGGCATCTTCCAGCCCACGAATCGCATTCCCATCCTCGTGAGTGGAGCGCAGGAAGGGGCCGCAACTTCCCGTGCCTTTCCATGCCGCCATGGCCAGACAATTGGGAATGTCAATCCCAGGCCGTGGAATGTCTTCGATTAATGCGATATTGATACCCGCCCGGGTAAGTTCCTCGAGCATACGAGTTGTGCCGTTCCGCCAGTCGTCATAAGTGAGCGGCTCGACCGGATCACCTTTTTTCTGGTAGTCCGAGTAGCTCGATATCACCAGCAAACTCGGATGTGCCGTCAGAATACGCCGAAGCGCCGAAATCCGCCAACGATTACACAGTCCCGCGTCCGCGGGGAGTTCCGCGTTATACATGGGAACCGGTGTCGCCGGACAACCGCTCTTCACCAGGGTCATTAAATCCCAGGAACGTTCTCCGGCAAGCCGCTCCATTGCGGGAAACCACTGCGCGGCATGCGAATCGCCATAGAGGACAACCGTCGTAGACGAATGAGGATTCCCGAAATGACATTCCTTGATCGCATCCTCCGACAGGTCGGTCCGGCAACCAAGAGCGTAGATCCTTGGTATATCATTCCTGGCGCGGCCAAACGCCATATATGCCCCGTACTGCGGTCGTGAGATCGTATACCGCCGCCAGCCAACGACGGCCGTGGCGCTGACCAGCGTCAGCGCAAGAGCGCAACTGACGGATAAACGCGGCCGGCCGATAAGGTAACGATTGAACCGGATGGGATTCTCATACAGATAGTGCGTGCCGGCCGCGATTGCCAGGGACAGGCCAATACAAGCAATTCGCGTTCCTATGGTGAACGGCTTCACGACAGTTGCCGTAAATACCAGGACTGGCCAATGCCACAGATAAAGGGAGTAGGACAGTCCCCCAATCCACTGCAGGAGGCGGTTGCTCAGCCCACGGCCAACGCCATGTTCCAGTGAATCGACGCCGGCCACCAATGCCGCTGCGGTGGCGACGGTCGGCAACAGCGCGGCAAACCCCGGAAATGGTGTTTTCGAAGAGTACAGGAATGCGGAAGCAAATATCCCCACCAGACCGGAGTAACCAAGAACTTGATTCGTTCGCCGGAATCTCCGTATCTTGTACGCCGGAATGAGGCTGAGCAGCCCGCCCACGCCAAACTGCCATGCCCGCGTGGGAGACAGAAAGAAGGCGGCAGCCTGATTCTGCCTCGTAAACCAGATACAGAACCACAGTGAGATCACCGACAACACCGCGATACAACCAAGAACCTGCCGCCGCGAACGGCGCACCTTGTACGCCAGGAACAGCAACAACGGCCACACACAATAAAACTGCTCTTCAACGGCAAGAGACCATGTGTGCAGCAGCGGATTCCTGCTCATGTCAACCGCAAAATAGTCACTCGCGTTGTGCGCGAAATGAAAATTGCTGACATACATCACCGTTGACAAGGCCGTGCGGGCGAGCGATTCCTGCTCCAAAGGAGAAAGCAGGTAGTGCGCGGCAACGATCGTCGCAAAAATCGTGAGCGCGGCCGCCGGAAGCAATCGGCGCGCTCTCCTCGCATAGAAGCTGACAAAAGATATCCGGGTCGTCGATAGCAACTCGCTGAACAGCAGCCCGGTAATCAGATAACCGGAAAGAACGAAAAAGATATCCACCCCGATGAAACCGCCCCGGAATCCCGGGATTTCCGCGTGATAGGCGACCACCAGCAAAACGGCAATGGCTCGCAATCCCTCCACATCGGGGCGGAAGGAGGGTTTTGATCCGCTGGGCGCTCGCCCAGCAACCCGTTTTGACTTCATGTCAGTGGCCGGAGCTTCACAAGCAGGTAGGGACGTCATGCGGACTCTCATCCTTGGGCCGAAAATAAGAAGAAACTTCGCGACATGCCGGAACTGCTCGCGTCATGCGACGATTCTCCATCTATGGGTAAAACAAATCGTGACCGGCGAAGCCGCGACACTCGCAGCATGCCGGCCGCATTGGTCAAAAACAACGTCTCTGTTCATCTGCCTGGCGCCGCCCCCGCGTTCGTCCTAGGCCGCTCGTCCGCCGGTAATCATGCCCGTAAACTGCGGCATGATCTTGCGGCAAACATAGTAAGCGGCAATGCAAACACCAATCACGATCAGCGGATCCGCAAAATAAAGCCCGATAATCGCCAGCTCGCCGGGTGACGAAACTAATCGGAAGCTCAGTTTGCGGGCGATCGTCAGCAATGGCTCGTGGCTCGCAAACACAAAGAAACTGGTCGCCGATAATGCCATCAAAATATCCCGGGAGAAGGAAGCCTGACGCACATATTTGGTCAGACAGAACACGCAGGCCACTCCGCACACTTCCGACAGCCGGTGAATCAGGCCATTCGCGGCGTTGTGTTTGGTAAGGGCATCTGCAATGGAGAGAGGCAGGTACAGCCAGCAAACCAGCGCCACTTTGTCCAATCGGCAGAGGTCGATCTCCCGCATTGCCAACATGCTTCCAATACTGAAAAACAGAATTGCCTCTCGGGAGAGGATGGGGAGCGTCCACACGTGGTCCAATCCCCACCACAGCGTGACCAGGGCCAGGAATAATACCGGCGCTCGTTTCAAAACCAGGAAAATCAGCGGTGACAACAGGACCAGCAGGAGCAGATCCCGCACAAACCAGAATTGATACGCGATCGGGTGCCGCGTAACCCCGAGAAGCGCATTGGCATAGTCCAATGCCGAGAAGTGCGCGATGGGGGCGGCTCTGCCGCTGAAATATTGCCGCGTCGCCGGTATTGCCTGCGCCAGCGCGGTCACCGCCAGGCACCAGCCGTTCCAGAAAATCAGGGGCAACAGCAATGTCTTGCCGCGCTTCCGGATCTTCCGCAAAAAACCGCTCGGAGTGGCCGAAAAGCCATAGAAAAAAAGATAGCCGGAAAACAGGAACAGCAGCGGCACGCTGACCGCGGCGAGGCCCACGGAAATGTAGTTGGTCACGAACTGCACCCATCCCGTGTATCGCAAGCCGATCCCTTTCTCGATCGCCGGATCATACGCATGAATAAAAACCACGCCCACGATCAAGGGCAGCCGGAGGATCGAAATTCGCTCTGAAAGTTCGCGGCTGATGTTCAAGCTGGCTGATCGCCTCTCTGCTTCGTCCGGCAACACCGGATTACCGCTGCGTGAATCTCAATGGCTCCCGGCAAGGGTCTCCGAATACGCTGTCTGAATTCCGGCGGCCAGCACAGGCGTCAGGCTGCGGGCAAAAGTCCCGGTCAGGTGGTCGTTGTCGCGATAAAGAATCATACCGTTGCGGATAATGTCGCAGTATGCGCCATGGCAAATCTGACCGGCCAAATCAAGTACCGTGACCCCGCTGAATTGCCGCGCCGCTTCCTGCTCGGCCAGAAACACCGAGTCATTCAAGGATTTCGATCGCAGGAACGGATCACAATGGCCGCTGCCCTTCCATGCCACCCTTGCCAGGCAGTTGGGAACGTCAAATCCAGGTCGGGGAGTGTCCCCCAACAACAGAACGGGAACACCCTCGCTTCTCAGCCGTTCGAAGGTGTGCGCGGTTCCGTCCCGCCAATCGCCATAGGAAAGCGGCTGCAACCCACCATCGACGCTCTTCCAATAACGCGCCCGGCTCCCCATGATCACCAGGGACGGATGCAAGGCGAGTATCCGATCCAGGACCTGCGACCGCCAATGACTGCATTGTTGTTCATAGGCCCCAAAGCGGCTGTCGAACGCGGGTACATCAGCCGCCGGACAGGCATTTCGGATGAACGTCACAATCTGCCAGGAATGCTCGCGGGCAATATCCTCCAGTGCCGGAAACCACTGCGCGGCGTGAGAATCTCCGAACAAAACCACCGTCGTCGCCGCGCCGCCCGGGCCGAAGTGGCATTCTTGCGGCTTCTCTTCAGTGAAACTGGTCGAGCATCCCATCGCATAGAGCCGCGGCTCGTCGTTGGCCGCGCCGGCATAAAGAGCATACTGCGGCGAGCTCCTGATCATATGCCGCCAGCAGGCCACTCCTCCCAGGCTCAACACCGTCACCAGGCCGGCCAGTGCAACCGACAGACGAGGATGCGGCATAAGGTGGCGATTGAAGCGGATTGGATTTTCAATCAGGTAGTGAGTGAGCGCCGCAATCACAAAAGCCGCCAGCACGCACGCCGCCCGAATCCCCGCGGTGAAGTGCTCCACATAAGCCGCTGTCAGCACCAGCACCGGCCAGTGCCACAGATAAATCGAATAGGACAGCTCCCCAAAACGTTGCAGAATCGGATGATGCAAAAGCCGGCCGATACCGGCGCCCGGGGCTCCGACACCGGCAAGCAGCGCCAATCCCGTCGCCACCGTAGGCAGTATCGCCGCGGCCCCGGGAAAATGGGTTTGTGAGGAGTACACGACCGCCGCCAGGAAGATACCGACCAACCCCAGGTACCCCGATATGATCGTCTGGCGCTTGAGCCCCTGCAGCCGCTTGGCGGAAATCATGCTGAACAAACCGCCCACGCCAAACTGCCATGCCCGAACCGGCGACAGGAAAAACGCCGCCGAGGGATTGGTATGCGTATACCAAATGCAATAACCCAGAGAAATCACCGATAACGCGGCCATAAAACTGCCGACATCCCGGCGCGAACGCCGGCACCGGTAGGCCAAAAACAACAGCATCGGCCAGAAGCAATAAAACTGTTCTTCCACCGCCAACGACCAGGTATGCAGCATCGGATTGCTGGCCGTATCGGCGGCAAAATAATCTCGCGTGCTTTGCGCAAAATAGAAGTTACTGACGTAGGCCACGGTCGAAAAGGCGCTGCGCACCAATTTGACCTGCTCCAGCGGAGACAGCAGAAAGTGCGCCGCCGCGATCGTCACCAATACCGTTAGCGCGGATGCCGGCAGCAACCGGCGGACCCGGCGGGCATAAAAGCGGACAAACGAAATCCGCGAGGTCTTCACCAGTTCGTTCAGCAATAGTCCGGTAATCAAATACCCGGAGAGAACGAAGAAGACATCAACACCGACAAATCCCCCCCGAAATAGCGGCACGCCGGCATGATAGGCCACCACCAGCAGGACGGCGATGGCGCGCAATCCCTCGATATCCGGGCGGAAGGCGGCTTTGCCTTCTCCCGCGGCGGCACCCGCTGCCGTGCGGGGCTCAATGGTACTCGATAGCATTGTCATAGGAATTACAACCTGCCCAGGGGGTTCGCTTATCCGGCAATGTTCCCGCCGGCACAACATGACTCCCCGCAGCTCCGGCCGGCACGAAAACCATCAAAAAACGTAACCAGGGAATCGATCTTATCCGGCAAGTCAAAACAGCGGCGGGCTCGCAATACCCCTGCCTGGCCCATCCTCACCCTTAGCTCCGAATCGGCGGCCAACGATTCGATTGCTGCCGCAAAGGCCTCCGGATCTCCGGATGGCACTAAGACACCGGTTTCTCCATGCGCGACGACCTCCGGAATTCCCCCTACCGTGCAGGCAACTACCGGCAGCCCCATACACATGGCCTCAACAAATACCAGCCCGAATGATTCCGCCTCCGATGCGCTTACAAAAATATCGCTCGCCGCCAACAGCTGAAATGGATACTCGGCTAGCAGGCCGGTAAAGGTCACAGCGCCGGCGATGCCGAGACTGGCAGCCAATTGACGCAGGCGGCCGTCTTGGGGACCACCCCCAACAATCGTCAGCCTGGCGTTCGGGCGCCTCTCGAGCACGCGCGCAAACGCTTGCAGCAAAACATCCACTTGCTTGCGCGGCGTCAGCGAGCCGATGTATATCAGATTCAATCCGGACTCAGGCGAGCGGACGGAAGGACTTGCAGGCAAGGGAAAGCGCCCCACCTCAACACCGTTATAAATGACGTCAATTGGCGTCTTTACCCTTAAGGCGCGAAGGAAGG
>CAZUCM010000096.1:0-9867 GCA_964619235.1 uncultured Terriglobales bacterium | reverse complement strand
TGGCATCGACCCTGGAAGGCGGAGGACCCTGACGCCGCCGATTATCTCGGCTTCGGAGCCTTCAACCTGATCCGGCGCAAAGCTTATGAATCGGTGGGAACCTGGAAGGCGCTGGCCATGGCGGTGGTGGATGACATGAAGCTGGGAGAGGCCGTAAAGTTATGCGGCCTGGCGCAACGTGTGGCGATTGGCCTGGATTTGTTGAGCGTTTCGTGGGTGCGGGATGCCCCTGAAATGGTCCGGAATCTGACCAAGAATTTCTTCGCGGTCACCCATTACAAGTGGTGGCTGGCGGTGGGGGCCAGCATGGCGCTGCTGTTGCTGCATGTGGTGCCATTTGTGGCGGTGGTGATTGCGCCGCACTGGTCCAGATTGGGCTTTGCCGTTGCCGTGCTTGCGATTGGCACAGTGTACGTGCGCATCTCCCGCCATTCCGCCATCTCCCCGGTTTATCTGCTTTTGCATCCGCTTTCGGCTCTGGTCTTTGTGTTTATTCTGCTGCGTTCGATGACCCTGACCTTGTGGCAGGGCGGGGTGGTGTGGCGTGGCACCAAATATCGCCTGAATGACCTGCGCGGGCAGTAGCCACCGGGAGTTAGAATCGCACTATGGCACGTTTTTCCGCGATGGTCGCCTTATTGGTTGTGCTGGGGATTCCGGCTGGCGCACAAGCGCCGCCCGCAAAGACGGCACCTGGACAAGCCGGCGGACAGTATTCGCCGCCGGGGCAGCAAGCGGAGCCGCACACCGAAGGCGAAAGTTCCAGCAAGGATACGAAAGTCAGCCTCGCCCCGCCTGCCGGGGAAGAAGGGCTGGCCCCCGGCTTGGACCCATCGGACAGCAACGTTCGCGAGATGACCCCCTGGGACCCGCTGAAAGCCGATAAGAATGTCGAGATCGGCAATTACTACATGACGCAGAAGAACGTTCCGGCGGCAATCAGCCGCTATCGCGAGGCTTTGTACTGGAAACAGGATGACGCCATCGCACACTTGAAGTTGGGGCAGGCGTTGGAGGCGGATGGCCAGTACGCCGAGGCGCGCATCAACTTCGAGGCCTACCTGAAGATACTGCCGCAAGGAAAATTTGCCCCCCTGGCGCATAAATCGCTGAACCACATGAAGGGCAAAGCCGACGTTCCCAAGAAACCCGAAGTGCCATCGCTGTAAGGTTTGATGGCTTTCACCACTGTGCCGGATAGGTCAGGGCTTTCCGGCCAGTGCCGCGGCGTTGCGTTGAAATTCCTCGTGCCCGCAGGCCGCATAGTAGCTGGCGTGATCGAAGAATTGCTCCAATAGCTGCAAGACTTCGAGCTGTCCAGAAACTTCGGCGGGGGTGTCGTGCTGGGCTTCGCGGCGCAGGAACTCCATGAGGTTGTCTTTCGTCAGCGCGATTGCCCAGATTAATTCCGAAAGCGGAACCCCCTGCTGCGCGCGGCTTCGTCCGACTTCCAGATATCGCTGCTGAATATCGTTTTCGGTCCTGCCCAAAAGCCATTTGCCAAGATAGCGGTAAATATCTCCCACCCTGCCCTTGAAATCTTCCGGCGGAACGTTGATAAAACCAGGGCACTTTTTGCAGGCATCGAGCTTCTCGAGAAGTCCGGTGGCCAGTTCCTCGGAATGAGTCTCAATGAGCCGAACTAAGCGATAGGCAAGAATCATAGAGGTTGGTTTCCGGCGCGGTTCAGCGGATCGTTACGCTAGGGCGCCCAGGGCTACTGTACGGAGATACCGGTCTTGCGACCCTCATCTTCCATATTCTGCAGGGCTTGCGTGGCCGCATCCACCTGCTTTTGTTTTTCGGCAATTTCGTCTTCGTATTCTTTGCGTTTGCTCGCCCACTCCTGCGGATTCCGCAAAGCCGTTCCCGCATCGCCGTAATAGTGTGCAGTCTGGAGCTGGTACTCCTGCTGCGCCACATTCAGTTCGCGTTGCGCCAACTCCAACTCGGCCTTTTTTGCGGCATACTCGTTGTGGAGCCGCTCCTCGGCGGAAACCGGCTTGGCGGCAGGCACTTTCTCACCTTTCTTGACCGGAGCCCCCTCAGCGGTGTCGCCTGCGGGCTGGTTGCCGGTCTTCTCCGCCTCGCTGCCTTTACCCTTGTCCTGTTTGTCATCCGCCGCGGTGGTCGAACTGCCGGCTTTTGTCGCAGCGTTTCCCGTCTCGCCCTGGATGGCGCCATTGTTATAGCCGACGGAAGCAAGGTCGTCGTTCGTGTATACCTTTTCCGGCTTCTTGACGGCGTGCGCGCGGTTCTGGCGCGCAATCTCACCCAAAGAAGTCGAGTCCTGGGCAAACCCCGGCAGCAGGAGTACGAACGATGCGGAACACAACATGATTGTTCGCAAGCAGGTCTTAAACATCAACAACCTTCCTCCATGGCGGAGATCCCATGGCCCGGCAACCCACGGGCCGGAGCATCTGCGAGTATTGTAACTCCGCCGGGGCGCCGCGGGGGATTACCGGCGGCGCAGTACCGAAGTGCCGGAGTCTCAAAACAATCCCCAATACCAATGCAGGACCACATCGCCAAGAAACGCCGAGAACAGCCCGACGATACCGAGAAAAACTCCAAACGGTATGGCATAAAAACGTACCATCCTGGCTGAGGTCCATGCGCGCCGCGCCGCCGCTCCCATTGGCCGGCGGTGATGCAGGTATCTCCTGCAGCGCTTCACCCAGACCGCCAGGAACATGACCAATCCAAAGAGCGATCCCAGCAGGGAAGCCAGCAGAATGGTCAGCAGTGCCAGCTTGACGCCGAGAAAAGCGCCGATCATGGCCATCATCTTGACGTCGCCGAAGCCCATGCCCTCCTGGCCACGGGCGATCCGGTACACCAGTCCCGAAGCATAAATGAAAAGCGCGCCGATCAGCGCTCCCAATACCGAATCCAGCAGCGAATACATCGGCAAAGACAAAGGCATCCGCAGCAGCAGAGGTAGAACATGCGCCAATCCGGTGAGTGGAACCAGCCGGCTGAACAGGACTCCCAGCAACGCGCCGGGCACCGTGAAGGCGTCGGGCAACAGACGATGCTCCGCGTCGGAAAAGATGAGACCGATGGTCAGGAAGGTGAAGATACAGAACTTTCCGGTTTCCAGGCTGGCGCCGAAACGCAGGTAACAGGAAAGAAAGAGAACGGCCGTAAGCAATTCCACGGAGGCATAGCGGATGCTTATGCTTTGGCGGCAATCGCGGCAGCGTCCTCGCAGCAGCAACCAGCTCACAACCGGCAGATTGTCATACCAGCGGATCGGATGATGGCAAGAAGGGCAGAACGAACGCGGCGGAGACTGCACCGACCGCCACGCGGCGACGCCGCGGCATAGGGAACGCAGCCAGCCTTCCTCTGGTTCCTCCTCGGGCAGGGCCCGTGGAATGCGATAGATACACACGTTCAGAAAGCTGCCGAAAGACAGCCCGAAAAGAAACACGAAAGTTGCGTATAGAGCGTTCACCGTAAGGGACGATTATAGCCGTCACCTTCGGTGTTATACCCCTGTACTTCCGGTTTTTGGCGGTTCCGCACCGGAAGGAACCATGAATCTCACTCGAAAAGCGTTGATTTGCCGCTATATATCGCATTTAGCGACGGGAGCGCGGGGCGCGGAACGATGATCCCCTGTACTTCCGTAATGGCCCTCATGCAGGCAAAGTCACGTTACAATTCGCAGGACCACCGCTTCGTCCTGCGAACTGCCGGATGGTGTGTGAGTCCACGGCGTGAGGGAGAAGGTAAGGAATGCATCTGCCGGCACGAATACCGATCCTGTATCTGATCCTCGGGATACTGGTGCTGGTCAGTGTGGTGCCGATGGGCTTCTACGCCAACTTCGTAGTGGACAACAACCGCGAAGCGCTTAAAGTCAACGAACAACTGTTACAAAACGAAATCACCCGCTCTTTGCGGGAGGATATCAGCCAGCGGCAGGCCACTCTATACACAATGTTGGCGAACTTCACGACGGCGGTGGAAGTGGCCAGCGGTGGCGATTTAACTGGCGATCGGGTTAAGTCGCCGCAGTTGGCGTCATTACTGGAGAAGCTGGTAGCCTCCTCCGGCGATCTGCCTTACGCAACGCTTTTCAATACCGAGTCCCGCGGAGTATCGGCCGGCCGCATCCAGCCGGATGCATTCATGGGACGCGAGCTGGAACGTGCCTTCCAGGCTGCCCGCCAGGGGCGCGCCTATAACGGGGAGCCGCTGTCTGTGGGATCGGGCGGGAAGGCCCGCACTCTGCTGCTGGTGAGCAGCCCGATTCTGGCGAATGGGCAGTTTGCCGGTATGACGGCCACGTTTGAAGACCTGCAGTATCTGGTGGATCGTTTGCGCTCCGCCCGTCAAGGTGGCCTGGTCGCCTATGTGGTCGATCGCCAGGGCCGGCTGGTGGCGGGCGCCACTCCCGAGTTTGCCACCGGTCAGGATATGACCGGGCTGGAAATCGTCAAGAACTATGTCGAACAGGATGGCCGGGTGCAATTTGCTCCGACCATGGAGTTCACCGCTAACGCGACCAACGGGAAAACACGTATGCTTGGAACGTATTCTGTGGTTCCCACTCTCGGATGGGCGATCGTAGCGCAGAAGTCGCAACTGGATGCGTATCAGGGCGTCTATCACATGCAACGCCTGGCCTGGGAGGTGGCAGCGCTCTCGGTGCTGGTGAGCATGATGATGTCGTTCTGGGCGGCACGCGGCTTCACCAAGCCGCTGGATGTGCTTACCGCCACCAGTCAGGCGATTGCCCGCGGGGATTTTTCCCGCCGCGTACAGGTGAAGAGCCGCACCGAGGTCGGCCAGCTGGCGCAGACCTTCAACATGATGACCGGAAGCCTGCAAACTCTGGTCGCCGATCTGAAGCGCGCCGCGGAGGAGAACCGGTCGTTATTCTTGAGTTCCATTCAGATGTTGGCCGGCGCGGTCGATGAAAAGGACCCCTATACGCGCGGCCACTCCGATCGCGTGACCCGCTATTCCGTCCTGCTGGCGCAGGAGCTTGACTTGCCCGCCGAGGAAATTGAGAAGGTTCGGGTGGCGGCGCAACTGCACGACGTCGGCAAGATCGGAATTGAAGACCGCGTGCTCAAGAAGCCCGGGGCGCTTACGCCCGAAGAATACGAAACCATGAAGGCGCATACCGTGAAGGGCGCCAACATTTTGCGCTCGGTACGCCAATTGACCGATGTGCTGCCCGGTATCGAGTTGCACCATGAATCCCTCGACGGGCGCGGCTATCCCTACGGCCTGAAAAGCGATGAGATCCCGATGCTGGCGCGCATTATCATGGTGGCCGACACCTTCGATGCCATGACCACCAACCGGCCGTATCAGGCGGCCATGGACATGGAATACGTTGTCCGCGTGATTAACTCGCTGGCGAATACGAAATTCGATCCCAAGGTAGTTCAGGCTTTGACGACGCTCTTCGAGCGCGGCACCCTGACGCCGCCGAAGATCGCGCAACCGGCACAGGCGAATCCCTTGCCAGTCCTGGGCGAAACACCGGTGGACATGGCTTCGCCGGCGGAGATCCCCGTGATCGCCCCGCCGCAGCCGAGCGCTCAGACTGCCACCCCCAGTTCGTAGGCGGCAAGCAGGTTCCCAGTTCGCAACCAAAGCCGGCGCAAAGTCGTATGCCGGGTTGCTTTTGCTCTGGCTGGAAACTCGAAACTTGAAACTTGAAACTCTCTTTTACGGTTCGTTGTGAGGGATGGCGAGAGTCGGGCCGTTGCGGTCGGGACCGGCGTTCACAATATGCGGAGTGATGACGATCAGAAGCTCGTCATCGTTGTTCTGATTGTTGTGATTGCCGGTAAGGCTGTTCAATAAAGGAAGGCGGCTGAAGCCCGGCATTCCCGCCAGGCTGGCCTGTTCCGTCTCGGAGATTGCCCCGGCAATGATAGACGGCTCGGAGTCCTGCACGGTAATGACGCCCTGATAGCTGCGGTTGTTGAGAATGGGCACGCCGTTCACGGCCGCGCTGCCCAGCGAGGCCAGCGTCAGATCCAGTTCGATGGTCACGCTATTGTCGCGATGAACCATGGGCTTGGCCTTGATGGTCAACCCTAAATCCTCAAAGGTAAAGGAAGGGAAGTTTCCCAATCCATAACTGGACGAGGCACCGGTGGTTGCGGCGCTGCCCAGAAGGCTGCTTAGCTGGGAAGGAATGGCGCTGGTAGAGGAGTAGGAAGCGTTGATCACGGGGAAGCGCGTTCCCACGCGCAAGTTCGCCGTGTCGCCCTGCTCGGCCCGCAAACTGGCGCGCTGCACATCCCTGACCCAGGACTTACTGTCGTTAAAATTCAAGGTTGCCGGGCTAACCGGGATACCCATCAGGGTGGTGCCGCCGCCAAAGGTCGCCACCGGCTGGGAGAAGAGTGAGTTTTGCTGCTGCACCTGCGCCAGCAACGTGGAAAGCGTGGAACTGTTGAGTGCGGAAAGGCCGCCCGATTCAACCTGGCTGATCAAACTGCTGATGTTGCTGCTGCCCAAAGCGGCCAGCGCCGCTTCGGGAATGTTCTCCATATTGAACTGCAGCGGAAGTTGCATGCCGAACGCATGAATCATCTGATAACTGATTTCATAGATGTCGATATCCAGATTCACTTGCGGCTTGCCCGCCCACAGCGTCTGCAAAAATTGCGTGGCAACTTCGATCAAAGGCGCCGGGCCCCGTACGGTGATGGTCTGATTCGCGGTGGACTGGGCGACCAGGCGCAACTCAAAAATCGTACGCAGCAGGCTGACGATATCCGTCAGCTCTTGCGGACTGGCGACTTCCGGCAGGTAAAAAGTCCGCAGCACCCAGCGGTCGAGCTCTTTATGTTTTGTGGGTGTGTCGAGCGCCACCAGAACTTCGTTGGGGGAGACCGGCACCCAAAAGGTCCCCGTCACCAAAGCCATCGCGTTCATGGCTTCGCCGAACGTGACATGGGTGAAACTCAGGCTGACCTGGTGCGGACGAACCGGTTCGTCAAAGGTCATCTTAATGCCAAATGCCCTGCCGATCTGGTCGTATGAGGCGCGCATGTCACCGTTGATATACAGCGGTTGTTCCCCGGCCCGGGGATGCAATAACACCACCTCATGCTCCGCATCCGGCTCAATGAAAGAAGGCTGCTCCGGAAGCGGAGCCCGCGCGAGATGGCGCAGCTGTTGCCGGGCATACGGGTTTCCGGGTTCGAGTTCCAGCACCTTGCGGAACTCCGCCAGGGCATCCACGGTGCGCTTCTGGGCCGAGAGGTCGTTGCCGTTGCGAGTGTGGTCGTACACCAGTTGCTGCCGCATCATCTCCTTGGCGGCGGCATAGATGACGTTATTCGGTTCCAGCTTCGCAGCCGCTTCAAAATTCTGCAGCGCCTGCTCGGGATCGGACTTCTTCTGGCGGACGGCATCCTCATAGACCTTGGCGGCCTTCTTGAAAACCTGCTTGGAAACGCCGCACTGATGCGGACTCTCTCCTCTGCATGCCAGTTGCGTCGGCTTCTGCTTTTTGGCCACCCCCTCCTGTGCCACCTGCCTGGGCGACGGCACCAGGGCAGGCGGTTTGGCGCCTGCGGCGGGAGCGGCCTTAGGCGCTGTTCCGGGAAGCGGAGCTGGTTTTTGTCCTGCGCCGGGCGTGGGCGTGGGGAAGTACCCCGGGGCGCGTGCGGGGCCTATAAAGGGCGTGGCCCCTGGTCTCGGTCCCATGCCGGGAGTGGGCACGGGAGTGGGGACATATCCCGGAGGCCGCGGTGGACCCAGAATGACCTTAGGCGTCGGTCTTTGTCCTGGTCCGGGAGTGGGAGCGGACCCCGGCGGTCGAGGCGCTCCCGGCAGGGCATTCGGTGCGGTCTTTTGGACCCCGCCCGGTGACGGGGTGACTGCCGGCGCGGGCCCCGGAATCACTCTTTGTCCCGGCGCAAGCGCCGGGGCTCTCATGGCGCCAGGCACGGGCGGCTGAATCACTCCCCGAGCCGGAGTCGCAGTTGCCGCCGCTCCGTTTGCCGGCTTCTGGCCAGTCAGAGGCACAGGAGTCTGTATGGCTTTAGGCGTTGAAACCGGCACTGCGGCCGGAGCCGGAGTGGCGCTCCGGGCCGGCGCAGGCGCAGGCTTTGGGGTTACGGCAGGTGTCGCTTTCGGCGCCGAAACTGGCGGCGTTGCCTTTGAAACTGGCGCGGGAGTTGCAGTCTGCGTGGGACTGGGGGTGGCCGCCGGCGCCGGAGTGGAAGCGGCGTTCTGTGACGCCACGGGCAGTGCCCACAGACACACTCCCGCACCGATGGCCAGTAATAGACGCATTGCTCTCATTTTAGACGACGAGGGCCGAATTTCGAGAGCGGAAATAGGCGAATACGATCATCGTCCGCAGGCGGCGCCGGCCCCTTTCCCCCAGACCCCCTTTTCGTGGCTAAATGGAAGTTGTACTAAAATCACAGAGTTCTCAACTCGCACTGTCTCAGCACAGGGGTGCACCCCAGAATTCAAGTTACTCAACCTTCTCAACCTGCTCATGTCTCTGCGCGAAAATTTTCCCAATATGGAACTCTTACCGCTTGATGCCCACCGAAAGTCGATTGGGGCTGCCATGCAAAACTGCAAAATCGAGGTTTTGCGGTGGCCGGTTCCGCCGGGAGCGCGGGCATCCTGCCCTCCGAGGCGACAGGCGCGGGCCGGCAGCCTAATTTCACTTACTTTAGAGGTTTCACGGTGTTGACCTTAAAAAAACGGGCAAAAAGAATTGTCTTGCTGAGCCCGCCCCGGCGGGCGAAGAACCTGCTTTTTCTTGCACATCCATGAGACAGCAGGTCCTTCGCCGGCGCACAGGGCGACAATAAGCAGGTGGCCGCAAAAGCTCCCGAACCTCTATAGGAAGTGACATTAGGGCCGGCAGCCCGCGTTCTCAGGGAAACCGGCGACTTATGATTCCCGATTTCTGTTTTCAAAGACCTCAAACGCGGCTCTCCCTGAGGAAAGCCGGCCGCAGCAACCGGCAAAGCGATTCTGCGACAGCAGAGCGGGGAAGGCAATAGTGTGGAAACGGGTTTTTTTCGATAAAGCGGGGACCCGGCGGGAAGGCCGCGGAGGAGAAGCAAGCTGCGCTCGCCTTCGAACAAGGGCGATTGGATGGGAATAGAGCGGACTGCCCGCGAATGAATAATATTGGTATTTGCCGCTTAGGGTTTCCCCTTCATTACCACTTGATCCGGAGGTGTAAACGTTAGTTCCGTCTGCCCACTGAATGCGTAAGAACGGTCAATAATATAACTGAATGTTATATGAATGACATCTTCTCGGTCCGCCATTGCAAAATGCCATGTCGATAGGTTTTGAAAAGATTCCGTCTCCAGTGCCCGTCTTCCTTTCCTGCCTCCGCTTGCAACCGACTTCGCCAGGGAAACCTCATGAATGAAACCATTCCTGTCGACTCTGCCGGTCAGGGTGACCTCGCCCGACACGCTCGCATGCAATGCTTTCGGGGGATATTCTATATCGCTGAGTGCGATCAGGCATCGCCCATTAATTTGTACACCGCACTGCGGCCTGCCGCTAACCGGCAAATCAATCCTCCCGCCAAACGCGCTTCCCTTCACTCCTCCTACTGGCATAAGATCGATGAATCCACGCTGTTCGCGACTATTGTAATAGTAGTATGCGTGAAACTCGCTCTCCCATCTAGATAGATCGCTGCCAAAATCAACGTCAACGGTGCCCGCGGGAAAATACCGTTCAGCAGCTTCATACGAACTAAAAATATATACATCAACCTCGTCGTGCTCTTTGTATGTTTGCCGAATAGCCTCAGCTAAACATACCAATCTATCAGGTGCAAAGTCACTTAAATCAATACTGACATCCATCATAATTTCCGCCTTCGACTCT
>CAZUCM010000095.1:0-9930 GCA_964619235.1 uncultured Terriglobales bacterium | reverse complement strand
CGAACTGGTATGTCCGGTGGGCGCCACCGTCCACAGCACCGAAGGGCTCAACGACCAGGTCTATAACCGCTGCGTGGGCACGCGCTATTGCTCCAACAATTGTCCTTATAAAGTGCGCCGCTTCAACTTCCTGCTCTTCCAGGACTGGGATACGCCGCAGCTGAAGATGCTGCGGAATCCGGAGGTCACCATTCGCAGCCGCGGCGTCATGGAGAAATGTACCTACTGCGTGCAGCGCATCACCAAAGGGCGCATTGCAGCCGAGAAGCAGGACCGGCCGATTCGCGATTTCGAAGTGCAGACTGCGTGCCAGCAGGCGTGTCCGGCCGGAGCCATCGTATTCGGCAATATCAACGACAAGTCCAGCCGGGTGGCGGCGCTGAAACAGCAGCCGCTGAATTACGGCTTGCTGGCGGATCTGGGGACGCGGCCGCGCACCACCTATCAGGCGGTGGTGATGAATCCCAATCCCGAAATTCCCGAACCGATGGAGCGTGAGTCTTAAATGGCGGAGATACGCGCAGGCGAGTTGATGAACGAAAAGCACGGGCGGCCGCCCGTGTTGATGCCGGGCTTCAACTTCGGCAGCATAACCGACAAGATCAACAACATCGTCTTCGCCGAGCGCACGCCGCTGCTGTGGTGGATTACCTTCCTGCCCGCCGCATTTTTTGTCGGCGTTCTGGGAGTGGCTGTCACCTATCTGTTTTACAAGGGCGTCGGCATATGGGGAATCAATATTCCGGTCGGCTGGGGCTTCGCCATCATCAACTTCGTATGGTGGGTGGGGATCGGCCACGCCGGCACTTTGATCTCCGCCATTCTTCTGCTGCTCAAACAAAGCTGGCGCAGCTCGATCAACCGCTTTGCCGAGGCCATGACGCTGTTTGCCGTGATGTGCGCCGGCATGTTTCCGTTGCTGCACATGGGCCGTCCCTGGCTGGCCTACTGGATGTTTCCTTATCCCAGCACCATGACGGTGTGGCCGAATTTTCGCAGTCCGCTGGTGTGGGACGTTTTTGCGGTATCCACGTATTTCACCATCTCGCTGTTGTTCTGGTATGTGGGCCTGATTCCCGACTTGGCCACCTTGCGGGACAGTGCCGTGAACCGCTGGACCAGAATGATCTACGGCCTGCTGGCGCTGGGCTGGCGCAACTCGGCGCGCCACTGGAGGCGCTACGAATCGGCATACATGCTGCTGGCGGGACTGGCCACGCCCCTGGTGCTTTCCGTGCACACGGTCGTGAGCTTCGATTTCTCCGTGGCCATGGTTCCCGGCTGGCACACGACGATTTTTCCGCCCTACTTTGTTGCCGGCGCCGTCTTCTCCGGCTTTGCCATGGTGCTGATCCTGGCCATTCCCATCCGCAAGATCTACGGATTGGAAGAACTGATTACCATGCGCCACCTGGATAATTGCGCCAAGGTGATGCTCAGCACCGGATTGATTGTGGCCTACGGCTATCTGATGGAAGCTTTCTTTTCCTGGTACGGCGTAAGTCAATACGACAAATATTTGACCTGGAACCGTGCGCATGGCCCCTATGCACCGTTCTTCTGGTCGTTGATTCTTTGCAACGTGGTGATTCCGCAATCGCTCTGGATTCGTAAGGTACGCTACACGCCCATCCTGTTGTTCGGCGTTTCGGTGGTCGTGCTGGTGGGCATGTGGCTGGAGCGCGCAGTCATCATTATCATCAGCCTGCACCGCGACTTCATGCCGTCCTCCTGGGGCATGTACATCCCTACGCGCTGGGACTGGGCGGTGTTCACCGGCACGCTGGGCTTCTTTATGGCGGCGTTCCTGTTGTTCATCCGGCTTTTGCCGATGATCACGATTTTCGAAATGCGGGCGCTGGTCCACGAAACCGCGCCGAAGGAGGCGAAGGCAGCATGACGCCTCCGGTGTATGGCTTGATGGCCGAATTCGCCACCCCCGAAGAATTGTTGCGGGCCACGCGGCGTGCTTACAAAGAAGGGTACCGGCGCATGGATGCCTACTCGCCGTTCCCGGTGCCGGATCTGGCCGAAGCCCTCGGTGTGCATAGCGATCGGGTTGCATTTATCACTTTGATCGGCGGCGTTTTGGGCGGCAGCGGCGCTTATGCCCTCCAGTGGTGGATCAACAAGATTGCCTACCCGATCAATATTGGCGGACGGCCGCTGCATTCCTGGCCGTCGTTTATCATCGTGACCTTTGAAATGGCAATCCTGTTTGGCGGAATCGCCGCGGTCTTCGGCATGCTGGCTCTGAACGGCTTGCCCCTGCCGCATCACTCGATATTCAATGCTCCGGGCTTTGAAGGCGCATCGCGGGATCGCTTTTTTCTCTGTATCGAGTCGATCGATCCGCGCTTCGAGGCTGCCGGAACACGAACATTCCTGGAAGGCTTGAACCCGGCGACGGTAGTGGAGGTGGCCAATTAATACCGTTCCCAATGCCGTCTCCCGTCACCGCTCCCCCGTCCCTCGTATGGGCGGCGCAGCACCGGCGTTGTGTGGCGCCCGCGCCATTACGGCTGCGATTTTCTCTGCGCCCTTTGCGTACTCGGCGGTGAAGAAAACATCGATCGCTTTGAGTATCGCCATGGCCGCCCTGCTCCTGCTTGCCGGCTGCCGTGAAGATATGCAGGTTCAGCCGCGGATCAATCCGCTGCGGATCAGCGACTTCTATGGTGACAGCCGCAGCGCGCGTCCGCTGGTGGATGGCACGATTGCGCGCGGGCAGTTGCGCAACGATAGCTATTTCTATACCGGCATGGTCGGCAAGGACCCAGGCAACGAAATGCCTTTTCCGGTGACGCGCGAGGTGCTGCAACGGGGACGCGAGCGCTTCAATATCTTCTGCGCGCCCTGCCATTCCGAACTGGGCGACGGGAACGGCATGGTGGTGCAGCGCGGATACCGGCGGCCGCCGTCGTATCACATCGATCGCCTGCGCAACGCTCCTCTGGGGCACTTTTATGACGTCATCAGCAACGGTTTCGGCGTCATGCCCGACTATGCCGCACAGGTTCCGCCGCATGACCGGTGGGCGATTGTGGCGTATATCCGCGCCCTGCAGCTCAGCCAGAATGCGCCTGCCAGCCTGGTACCGGCGGGAACTGCGCTGCCGCCCGCGCTGCCGTCCAGTGTGTTGCCGAACAATTTCGTGGCTGCGCAGCCCAGGAAAATCGAAGAACAGGAGCCGCTGGAGAAGAAATGAGTTCACCCGCCCAATACGATAATTTCGCGCCGCCTGCGGTGGTCAGGCAATGGCGGCGGCGGGCCGCAATGGTGGCAGCTCCATTGACCATTGCCGCCATAGCGGGCTGGCTTGTCTCCGGAGCGGACGAATTCTCTCAGGCCTACCTGTTGGGTTATATGTGGGTCTTCGGCCTGTCGCTGGGCTCCCTGGCCCTGCTGATGACCTATCACACTACGGGCGGCGGCTGGGGGACGGTGATCCGGCGCCAGTTGGAAGCCGCCGCGCGTACCTTGTGGGTGCTGGCCATTGCCTTTGTTCCGATCTTGCTGAACGTGGGCCGCCTGTATCCCTGGGCGCGGCCTGAACTGGTGGCCAAGAACGCCGACCTGCAACGCCTGGCCGCCCACTACCTGACGCTGTGCATGTTCACCTTGCGCACCGTTATTTGCTTTGTCATTTGGATTTCGTTCTCGGTGTGGCTGACGCGGGCATCGGATCGCCAGGATCGCGGCAATGTCGTATCGGATGTTTCGCTGCGGCAGGTCAGCGCTTTCGGTCTGGTCGTCTATGTCTTATCCCTGACCATGGCCACCGTGGACTGGGTGATGTCCTTGTCGGCTCCCTGGTCCTCGACGATTTACGGACTGCTGTATGTTGCCGGCCAGGGCTTGATCGCCATCAGCTTCGCCTTGGTGGTGCTGGCGGCGCTCGTCCGCTACGAGCCGATGAAGCGTCTGGTGAAGCCCGAACAGTTCAAGGATCACGGCAAGCTGCTGCTGGCCTTCACCATGTTGTGGGGATGGTTCACGCTCTCGCAGTGGCTGATTATCTGGTCGGGCAATATGCCGGACGAGATCTCCTGGTACCTGGCCCGCTCCAGTCCGGGCTGGCACGTTTTCTCGTGGTTCGTGGTGATGGGCCAGTTCTTTATTCCGTTCTTTATTCTCCTGTCGCGCAGCTTTAAGGGCAGCTCGCAAAAACTTCAGGGGTTGGCAATCTTCATCATCTTTATGCGGTATTGGGATTTGTTCTGGTACATCATCCCGAACTTTGAGGGCCATAAAGGGCACTGGGGATACGCCTGGCCCTATGCGGTGGTTCCGCTGGCCATGCTCAGCTGCTGGCTGGTGCTGTTTTTCCATAACTTGAGCCGGCGCCCGTTGCTGGCCGTATACGACGATCACGTAACGCTGATTCTGGAAGAGGACCATGAACTCGCACACGAACCAGCCTGACATCAGGCGCGAACAACCCGCGATGGGCAACCCGGAGGTTACGTACGAAAGGGAAGACCTCAGTGCGCGAGCCGTGGTCATGTTCCTCGTCTTTCTGGCCGTGGGCGGGTTGCTGATTACCGCGGGGATGTGGGGTTTGTACAGATATATTGCCGGGAACCGCTTTCAGCCGAACCCGGCGCCGGCAACCACTCAGGCGGAAGTGCAAGCGATTGTCGGAAAGTTCCCGCAGCCGCGATTGCAGGTCAACCCGGTGGCGGACATGAATGCTCTGCGCGAACAGGAAGAACAGACGTTGAACTCGTATGGATGGACCGACCAGGCCAATGGCAAGGTCCACATCCCGATTGAACAGGCGATGGACCTGGTGGCGGCAACCGGCTTGCCGGTACGGTCCAGCACGGAAGCGGATGCGCCGCGGATGAACCGAAATGGAAAGAATTGATTCCGAAAGGACGAACGCAGAGGACGCAATGAACGCAAAGGGAAGAAAAGAGTTGAGGGGTTTTTCGAAAGGCGCCTCTGCGTCCTCTGCGCTCTTTGCGTTCAAAGCTTTTGCATTCCTTCTCCTGCTCGCGCTTCCGGCGCTGGCGCAGATGGGAAATGTTCCCATCGGCGTGCCGGCGCAGGATCTGCCGCCGAATCTCGGCAATGTCTCATTCGAACAGAGATTAAATGCGCAAATTCCCTTAAACACCACCTTTCGCGATGAGTTTGGGCAAACCGTGCATCTGGGCGACTACTTCAACCAGGGTAAGCCGGTGGTGCTGACGCTGGTGTACTACGAGTGCCCCATGTTGTGTACCGAGGTCTTGAACGGGCTTGCCAGCACTTTGCGCATTCTGAAGTTCGACCTGGGAAAGCAGTATGACGTGGTCACCGTCAGCTTCAATCCGAAAGACACTTCCGAACTGGCGCTAGCCAAGAAGCATGCCTACCTGCAGCGATACGGTCATCCCGAAGCGCAGAACGGCTGGCATTTTCTGGGGGGCGACGACGCCAACATCCATGCCCTCACCGACGCCGTGGGCTTTCACTATCAGTGGGACCCGAAACTGCAGCAGTATGCGCATGCCACCGGCATCATGGTGTTGACCCCGGACGGGCGCATTTCTCAGTACTACTACGGGGTGGAGTACTCGCCCAAAGATCTTCGCCTGGGCCTGGTGCAGGCGTCGCAGAACCGTATCGGCAACGTGGTCGATCAGGTGCTGCTCTATTGCTATCACTACGATCCGCGCACCGGAAAATACGGCGCCGTGATCGCCAACATCCTGAAGGTGGCCGGCATGGCCACGATGTTAATTCTGGGGTCGTTTCTCGTGTTTCTCTTCAAACACGAGCCGCGGCAGCCATTCGGCAGGTGAACGCGAACTATGTGGCAGAACTTTCCCCTGTGGCCCACGGAAGCCTCCACCATCTCCCGGCAGGTGGACGGGCTGTTCCTTACGTTGATTACCGTCACAGGCGGCGTCACCTTGCTGGTCTTCGCGACCATCATCTTCTTCGCCATCAAGTACAGCCACAAGAATCATCCGGTCGCCGAACCGATTGAAGGCTCAACCCCGCTGGAGATCTTGTGGTCGATCATTCCCCTCGGTATCTTCATGCTTTTCTTCGTCTGGGGCGCCGCCATCTACGTCTTTGAAGCCAAGCCGCCCAGCGATGCCATGGAAGTCTATGTGGTCGCCAAGCAGTGGATGTGGAAGTTCCAGTACCAGACCGGCCAGAGCGAGATCAACGTTCTGCATATTCCGGTGAACCGTCCGGTGCGGCTGACCATGATTTCCCAGGATGTGATTCATAGTTTCTACGTGCCGGATATGCGGGTGAAGGCCGATGTGCTGCCGGGCCGCTACACCACCACTTGGTTTCAGCCGGTCAAGGCGGGACATTATCACCTGTACTGTGCCGTTTATTGCGGCACCAACCACTCGGACATGATCGGCGAAGTGGATGTCATGGAACCGGCGGACTACGAAGCCTGGCTGCAAGGCGGCGCCGGTCAGGGTTCCATGGCTGCCACCGGCCAGAAATTGTTTCAGGAACTTGGCTGCGCCAATTGCCACCGCTTCGACGTGCAAGGCCGCGGCCCCAATTTGAAAGGTGTCTTCGGCCGGCCCGTGTTGCTGGAGAACGGAAGTACCGTGATGGCGACGGACGATTATCTTCGCGAATGCATCCTGGTGCCCGGCGCCAAGCGGGTGGCCGGCTTCCAGCCCATCATGCCTTCCTTTCAGGGCATTGTGAGCGAAGAGCAGTTGCTCTCGCTGATTGCATACGTCAAGTCGCTATCTACGCCGGCCCCGGTGGCGGCGCCGCCGGCTCACAAGCGTCCAGCGGCGGCGGACGCCGCGGTGCGGTAACGAAGGATTTTCGGTCTATGGCTACGGCAACCCAAATCGTCGAAAAAGAGAATTACCTCAACGTGGACTACGGCATCAAGTCGTGGCTGCTGACCACCGACCACAAGCGCATCGGCTTGCTGTACCTGATCACGATTACGCTGTTCTTCTTTCTGGGCGGCTTTTTCGCCCTGCTGATCCGGCTGGAACTGCTGACCCCCACCGGAGACCTGGTGCAGACCGACATCTATAACCGCCTGTTCACCATGCACGGCATCGTGATGATCTTTTTGTTCCTGATCCCCTCGATTCCGGCGGTGCTGGGGAATTTCTTTATTCCGATGATGATCGGCGCGCGCGATATGGCCTTTCCCCGGCTCAATCTGTTGAGCTGGTATCTGTTGTTGGGCGGCGGCGCGCTGATCCTTTACTCCCTCGTGAACGGCGGGGCGGATACGGGCTGGACCTTCTATACGCCGTTCAGTACCCAGTATTCCAACTCGCAGGTGATCGCGGCGGCGTTGGGAATTTTTGTCGCCGGCTTCTCCTCGATTCTCACCGGATTGAATTTCATCGTCACCATCCACCGCATGCGCGCGCCGGGCCTCACCTGGGCACGCCTGCCGCTGTTCATATGGGCCAACTATGCGACCGCCATCATTCAGGTGCTGGGTACCCCGGTGCTGGCCATCACGCTGTCGCTGGTGTTCCTGGAGCGCGTCTTCCATATCGGTTTTTTCAACGCGCAACTGGGTGGCGATCCGCTGCTCTTTCAGCACCTCTTCTGGTTCTATTCGCATCCCGCGGTTTACATCATGATTTTGCCCAGCATGGGCGTCGTCAGCGAGGTGATTCCCTGCTTCGCGCGCAAGCGAATTTTCGGCTATGCCTTTGTGGCCATGTCTTCGATTGCCATTGCCGTCTTCGGATTCCTGGTGTGGGCCCACCATATGTTCGTCTCCGGAATGTCGGTCTATGCCGCGCTGCTCTTCAGCCTTTTGAGCTATGCGGTAGCCGTCCCTTCGGCGGTTAAGGTGTTCAACTGGACTGCCACCTTGTACAAGGGCTCGATTCATATGCGTACGCCCATGCTGTACGCTCTGGGCTTTATCGGGCTGTTTACGATGGGCGGCATGACCGGCCTCTTCCTGGCCTGCCTGGGGATTGACGTCCATGTCACGGATACGTACTTTGTGGTCGCGCACTTTCACTACATCATGGTGGGGGGCGCCGTGATGGGTTACATGGCCGGTCTGCATTTCTGGTGGCCGAAGATTACCGGGAAAATGTATTCGGAGCTGTGGGGAAAAGTGGCGGCGGTCATTATTTTCCTGGGATTCAATCTCACCTTCTTTCCCTTATTCGTCGCCGGATACATGGGCATGCCGCGCCGCTACCATGTTTATGCGCCCGAGTTTCAGGTGCTGAACGTCTTTTCCACCGCCGGCGCATCGATTCTGGGCGTCGGCTATCTGCTGCCTTTGATTTACCTGTTCTGGTCGCTGCGCTACGGCAAGCCGGCGGGCGACAATCCCTGGAACGCCGCCGGCCTGGAATGGGCCACCGCCTCGCCGCCGCCCACGCACAATTTCGCGGAAACCCCGGTCGTCACCTGGGAAGCCTACAACTACCACGAACTGCCCGGAATGCCGGAAGAGGAGGATGCCGGTGTCAGCGGAAACTAGCCACGGAAATGTCGTTGCCGGCAGTCTGGCGCAATCGGTCCCGTCGCATGCGCTGCAGCACCAGTTCGCCAACCTGGAGCAGCAGCGCGAGTCGTCCACGCTGGGCATGTGGGTCTTCCTCATCACCGAAGTGATGTTCTTCGGCGGCATGTTTGCCGTCTATCTGATGAATCGCGCTCTGCATCCGGTGGCTTTTATGGAGGCCAGCCGGCATATGCTTTTCCTGGCGGGTGCGGTGAACACTGTCGTGCTGATCTGCAGTTCGCTGTTTGTGGCGCTGGCGGTACATGCCGCCCAGGAAGGACACCGCAAGCAGATTGTCTTCTTCCTGCTGTTGGCGCTGCTGCTGGGGCTGGTTTTTCTCGGAATCAAGGGCTACGAATACCATGACCACTGGGTGGATCACAAAGTTCCCGGATCGGCGTTTCAGTTCGAGGGGAGCGATCCCGTTCATTCCGAGATTTTCTTCGAGCTGTATTTTGTGATGACCGGATTCCACGCACTGCACATGCTGATCGGGGTGGTACTGGTGGGCGCGATTGCCTGGTTTGCCTGGCGCGGGGATTATTCGCCCGAGTACCACAATCCCATCGACAACGTGGGCCTGTATTGGCACTTTGTGGATATCATCTGGATTTTCCTGTTCCCGCTGCTCTACCTGATCAGCCATAAACACGTGTAGCGAGGACCCGGAGGGGACGCATGGCGCAAACGATTGTTCGGAAGCGCACTTATTTTCTGGTATGGGCCATTTTGCTGGTGCTGACCGTGTTGACGGCGGCGGTGTCTTTCGTCAATCTGGGTCAGTGGAATGCGCCGGTGGCCCTGGCGATTGCCGGCACCAAGGCCATGCTGGTGGCCTTGTTCTTCATGCATCTGCGCTATGAACATTCGAAGATCATATGGCTGTGGGTGCTGGCCGGTCTCTTCTGGCTCACCATTCTGTTCTTCTTGAGCATGGCCGATTTCGGGACGCGCCAGTTCTTGAATGTGCCGGGGAAGTAGCGCTATACTCCAGTTCCCGCTAGCCGGGGGAGGCTCTTATGGGAACTGCGAAAAATCAGCGGCCCGCCAATGAATTCAACCGATTGACGGAATTGACGCTGCGCGGTTACCAGGCGGCCATGGCGGCCGCCGCCGATTGCGCCAGCATTCTGGAAAAAACGGCGCCCGACCTGGCGGAGGCCGTAAAGGGCCGGGAAGAAGAGCTGGATGCCCTGGACCGGGATATCAATGAAGGTGTCACCACCGCCATTACCCAGTGCAACTCCGAGTTGGAAGTCCGCGGATTGCTGGCCTGCCTGAAGCTGACCCTGGAGCTGGAGCGGATTGGCGATTTGCTGCTTAGTTTTTCCAACCGCGCCTGCTCGGTGCTCGGCCGCATTGAAGAGGCGGATGCGCGGGACTTGTCCGCCATGGCCAGGCTGCTGGAAAAGATGCTGGGCGACGCCTCCCAGGCCTTTCAGAGCCGCAAC
>CAZUCM010000094.1:0-9934 GCA_964619235.1 uncultured Terriglobales bacterium | reverse complement strand
CACGCTGCAAAACATGCAGTCGTTGCTGACGCGTACCGACCGCATGCTGAGCTTTGTGGAAAGCGGCCAGGGATCGATCGGCAAGCTGATTTACGACGATTCGCTTTACAAGCAGCTCAATACCACCGTCGGCGAACTCCAGCAGATTGTGGGCCAGATCAATTCCGGACAAGGTTCCATCGGCAAGTTGATCGCCAGCGACGAGCTGTATAACAAGGCGAATACCACCGTCGACAACCTCAATCGTCTGGTCGACGAGCTGCAATCCGGACAGGGCTCGGTGGGCAAGCTCATCAAGGATCCCTCGCTCTACGATAATGCCAATCAGACCATTGCCAAGGCCAACCAGTTGATGGCCGACATCAACGCCGGCAAGGGCGCTTTGGGCAAGTTTGCCAAGGATGAAGAATTTGCCCGCAAACTGGACCTTACGGTCACCCGCCTGTCGGAGCTGACCGGCAAGATCAATTCCGGACAGGGCTCGGTCGGCAAGCTGGTGAACGATCCTTCGCTATATAACAATGTCGACCAGGTGATGAGCGAGACCCGCAATCTGCTGCTGGCGATTCGCCAGAATCCCAAGCAGTACCTCACGATTCGCCTGCATATCTTTTAGAGCGGCGCTTAATAGGCAAGCCGGTGGACGTAGAATCGTAGCTGACTTTGGCGTCCGCACGAGGAAAGTTATGCGCATTCTCACCAGCATTATCCTGGCCGTCCTTTTTGCCGGAGCGGTATTCGCGCAACAGCCGGTTGTGCCGGCGGAGAAGATCTCCGGATTCGACGTTCGCGCCCTCGATCGCTCGGTGAATCCCTGCGTCGATTTCTATCAGTTTGCTTGCGGCGCCTGGATGGCGAACAATCCGGTTCCCGGCGACCAAATCCGTTGGGGCCGCTTCAATGAGCTGCAGGAACATAACCGCGAAATTCTGCACCAGATTCTGGAAGGACTGAAAACTCCGAAGCCTTCGGCCGGCGCGCTGGAGCGCAAGGTCGGAGACTTTTACGCATCCTGCATGGACGAGAGCGCCATCAATGCGCTGGGCGCCAAGCCCATCCAGCCGGAGCTGGACCGGGTGGCGGCGGTGAAGGATCGCGCATCGTTGATCGGTGCCATTGCCTGGATGAACCGGATGGGGGTTCGCGCATTGTTCAGATTCGGTTCTACGGCCGATCTGCATGATGCCACCATGAACATTGCCGAGTTGGATCAGGGCGGCCTCAGTCTGCCCGATCGCGACTATTACCTGAAGACCGACGCCAAATCCGTGGAGATCCGCGAGAAGTATCAGGCTCATGTGCTGCGAATGTTCGAGCTTCTGGGCGATAAGCCGGAGGCCGCGGCAGCCGGCGCCAAGGCCGTGCTCAGCCTGGAGACCGAGTTGGCCAAGGCCTCGCTGGACCGGGTGTCGCGGCGCGATCCGAAGCAGCTCGACCACAAAATGAGCGTTTCCGGCTTGCAGGCGTTGGCGCCGAACTTCGAGTTTCCGCGCTACTTCGCCGCCGTTTCCGCGCCCAAATTCGACACCTTGAATGTCGATGTTCCCGGATATTTCAAATCCATCAACAATGCCCTGAGCGCGATTCCGCTGGCCGATTGGAAAGCCTACCTGCGCTGGCGCATCCTGGACTCGGCAGCGCCAATGCTATCGCAAGCCCTGGTCGAGGAGGACTTCAGCTTCTGGCGCCAGTATCTGGCCGGACAGAAGGAGATACAGGCGCGGTGGAAGCGATGTGTCTCCTATACCGATGTCTCGCTGGGTGAGGCCTTGGGACAGCTTTACGTCGAGCGCGTATTCCCACCGGAGAGCAAGCGGCAAGTGCTCACCATGGTTGATGAAATCGAGCAAAGCATGGGCCGGGACATCAAGGCGGTTCCCTGGATGAGTGCGGCCACGAAAGAGGCCGCCCAGGCCAAACTGGCGAAGGTGGTGAATAACATCGGTTACCCCGACCAGTGGCGGGATTACGCGAACCTCGAGGTTGTACGCGGCGACGCTCTTGGCAATATGCGCCGCGGCACCGCCTTCGAGTTGAAGCGGCAGATCGACAGAGTAGGCCGGCCCGTTGATCGCAGGGAATGGCAGATGACCCCGCCCACGGTAAATGCCTATTACCGGCAATCCGAAAATGACATCCACTTTCCCGCCGGAATTCTGCAGCCGCCATTCTTTGATCCCGCCATGGATGATGCCGTCAACTTCGGCGGCATCGGCGCCGTCATCGGACACGAACTGACGCATGGCTTTGACGATCAGGGCGCCAAGTTCGATGCCGTCGGCAATCTGCGCGATTGGTGGACGCCACAGGATCGTGCCGAATTTGAAAAGCGCGGCCAATGCCTGGCCGGCGAATACTCGGCTTTTGTGCCGCTAGCCGGCGTTCACCTGAACGGCCAGCTGACCCTGGGCGAGAACACGGCCGATAATGGGGGCGTGCGCCTCTCCTACATGGCCCTGCAAAGCCGCCTCAAGGAGCATCCCGAGGCGCCTGAGACCGATGGATTCACTCCCGAACAGCGCTTCTTTCTCGCCTTTGCCCAGATCTGGTGCCAGAACATAACTCCGGAAAATGCCCGCATTCTGGCAATAACCGATCCCCACTCTCCCGGCCGCTTCCGGACCAATGGAGTGCTGGTCAATATGCCGGAATTCCAGACTGCATTCACCTGCAAGGCCGGGCAGCCCATGGTGAGCGAGAAGGCGTGCAGGACCTGGTAGCCGGCAGCTACAGGATGATTCGTTCATCTCCCACCCGCCGCGTCACGTGTTCACGATCCAAATACTCCAGCAGCGGAATCGCGTACTTGCGGCTGACGCCGGTGAGCTCCTTGAACCTGGCGACATCAATCCTGGGAGATGCCGTTTTGTGGTTGGCAATTTGACTGCGCAACTTGTCTAGGGTGTCGCGGTGAAAGACAAGTTCATCGGCAAGCTTAATGAGTTTGCGCTCGCGCAATAGAAGGGTAACGATTTGCTGGGCGCGTCCGCGGTCCACTTTGAGACTGGCCAGCACCTCCTTGAGGGCCGGGACTCTCAGCCCGGCCGCGGCGAAGGCATCTTCGATACGCCGCTTGGACTCGGACTCCTCGTCTTTCATAACCACGCCGCGTCCAGCCAGATGGAGGGTCTCGCCATTGACCTGGAATTTCTTCTCGCGCACCAGCGTATCGAGCAGACCGTTAAAGATCTCCGCACCCAGACCAAGCTTTTCGCGCAGCTCCTCTTTGCTTATGCCCGGAAGCAGCGGGTGCGCGGCGTGGAACTCTTGCAAGGCACGTTCCGCGGAAAGTTTCAGTTCCTCAAATGCCGGGACACTTATCATCACGCCGGCGAAGCGCAGCAAGTGTTGTGCCGCTATCTCTGTCTGCAGAAGACTCTCGACCAACGCCTGCGTCCAGCCGGTTTCCGCAACCGCATCGGCAATGGGAAATCCCTGATGGAGACGGCGCCCGGCTCGTGCCTCCAGCACTTGTGCCGGGGATCCTGAGCTCAACACCTGCAGGAACTTTGCCCGCTCCGGGCGGGGCTTGCCGGGCAGCGGGGCCACATCCAGGATCACTCCGCCGCCGACGGTCACCACCGGAGAAAACTGGCGCAGGATCATACGATCTCCCGGCAACAGCAACAGCGGTTCCGGAAAGCGCAGTTGCGCCCAGGCGGTTTGTCCCGGCCGCAATTCGGAAGCGCCGGGCAACACGATTTCCGCAATGGTTTCCGCGGTGCAGCAGTGGAAGTGCACCCGCGAATGGTCGCGCAAAGCAGGCGCACCCGGCAGCAGCGTGATCTCCGCATCCGCCCGGCGCGTAGTGCGCCACAGTCCGGGCGGCGCCAGAGTCATGCCTCGGGCCAGCTCCTCCGTGGCAACGCCAGCCAGATTGAGCGCCGTGCGCTGACCCGCCAAAGCCTCTTCGGCTGGCTCATTGTGCACTTGAATTCCGCGCACCCGCAGGCGCCGGCCGGAGGGAAACAGCTCCAGTTCGTCCTCCGGGTGAACGCTGCCGGAAAGCAAGGTTCCGGTCACGACCGTGCCGAAGCCTTTCATGCTGAAGACCCGGTCGATGGGCAACCGTGCGAGCGCGTGCGTGTCCCGCGTGGGGATCTCGGCGGCCAGGCGTGCCAGTTCGCTTTTCAGCTGGTCCAGCCCTTGCCCGGTAAGCGAGCTGACGGCGACCAGCGGCGCACCTTCCAGAAAGGAGCCGCGCAGGTAGTCTTCCACCTCCAGCCGCGCCACTTCCAGGCCGTCGGCATCCACCAGGTCGGCTTTGCTGAGAACTGTGATGCCGCGGCGGATATTCAACAGGCGGCAGATGTCGAAATGTTCGCGGGTTTGCGGCTTGATGGATTCGTCGGCGGCGACGACCAGCAGCACCATGTCGATGCCGCCCACACCGGCCAGCATATTGCGTACAAAACGCTCATGGCCGGGTACATCGACAAAGCCCAGCCTCAGCTCCGCGCCCGGGGCGCGCAACTCGAGGTGAGCAAAGCCGATGTCGATGGTGATGCCGCGCCGCTTTTCTTCTTCCAGCCGATCGGCGTCGATGCCGGTCAACGCCTTGACCAACGCCGTCTTGCCGTGGTCAATATGGCCGGCCGTGCCTACGATCACCGATTTCATGCAAAAAACAGTTTACCGATTTGTCTATGGACACGCTAATCAACCCAGTATCGTATCAACCCAGTATCGTCGGTAGCTCGCATAAACAATTCCGGACTGCCGTTGGGCATATAGCGGGCAAAAACTTGACCTGAACCCAATCGATCGAAGTCGAAAAGGCAGATCCAAAATGCTGTCTCGGCACCTGACGCTACCTTGCCTAGTACTGATGTGAGTGATGGGGACTATGAAGGTTTTGAGGGCGATGAGGGCGGTGGAGCGTTAGCGTAATTAGCTTGACAGTCGCTCCGTGATTGCGCTAAAAAGGAAATCGCTTTTCACTGTTCAGTTGAAGCGAATGGATATTATGCCGCCATTTCTCCCCAGGCGGTCGCAGTTCAGGTCAATTGTTGTTTGGGTCCAATCAGACTCACGAATTGAAATAATCGGCCTATACCAGGTGCTCGCATGGTTGTGTTCGCTTACTGCCGGTTCGCATCAGTGCGGGCGCGGATGCGAATCTATGCTAGCTCGGCCGCAATGGACGTATGGAGGGGCGATGCCCATGAAACGAATAGCGATATGTATGGCGTTCTTGGTTCTGTCGGCGTGTGTCATGTTGCAGGTGGCGTCGGCCTGCAATTCATCCGTCAATATTCCGATCAACTCGTCCTGTGACATGCCGGACAACACGTGCGCTTCTGGTTACAGGCAGGTGGTTCTGACTCTCAGCTGGACACAGTCAAGCAGGACTTACGCATGGGTCCAAAGCAAAGGGAGCTGCTGCACCCCGGACACCAGCAATGGCAACCCGGCCGGCTGCGGGAATTAGAGGAAACCATGAAACTGCATCGATGGGGGCTGGCCATCGTCCTTCTGGCCGCCGAGGCGGTCGTTGCACAATGGGCCCCGGTGTCCGCAAAGCAAGTCACGACGACCGACATTATCAGTGGAACCCGAGTGAAGAGCCATCGGGTTGTCCGCGAGCGCTATGTGCGTGCTTCGTCGGGTGCCTTTCTAATCCAGCATCTCACTGCCGACGGCAAAACTCCGAAAACTGCGACTCTATTCGATTCTGCCAAGACCCATAACTCTTATCTTCTGGATTATCAGGGTGCCAGTGCTGTTGACCTGCGTCGCCCGGTTAAGATCCCGCCTCCTCCCCCTAAAGGAAATCTCTCACCCGAGCAAAAGAAAGAAATAATTGGCGAGGAGAACGTACATGGGGTGCACTGCCTGATTTCGCCCTTGTATGCCTTTGATGCGAGTGGAAACAAAAGGATGATCGGCCGAGTCTGGGCAGCTCCAGATTATGACTTTCTGATGGTCAGACAGGATTCCACCCAGGTGCTTGCTGATGGCAATGTGATGCATATCGTCCGCGAGCTGCAGGAGATTTCTGCAGGCACAGAGCCTGATTCTGCACTATTTACGATCGATCCGGTTTCGATTAAGAAAGCTGCAACAATCACCTCCCAATCGTTGACAAATGTCGTGAAGCTGGTCCGATGAGCGGCCAAGCCGCTTGGAGAATGAGATGACAAATGTAATGAAGATGGCAGTCTTGGCGGCCCTGGCGGTGGCAATAACAGGCGGTGACCGCTCTCTGCTCTGTGCCCAATCAAATGCTCCGGCGATTGCACCAGTCATGGGGACGTTGATCGCTGACGGAGTTCTATATCAGCCGACAAGTGTTGCGGTAGGCAAAGACGGGAATATTTATGTTGCTGATGCGGGCAATTATGTAGTTCGTAAGCTCGACTTAGCTGGCAACCTTACAGTAGTGGCTGGGACCCCGGGGAGCACTGCGAAACGGCCTATCACATCGCAACAATCATCCTCTGGAACTCTGGCGGACTGCGCGACGGACGACGGCAATCACTGTCTGGCCACAAAGGCCGTATTCAGCGGACCGCGTAACATCACTCTCGACACCAGCGGAAACCTCTTTGTGTCCGACTACAGCGCCAGCAAGATTCGCCGGGTGGATGCCTCAACCGGGATTATCACGGTTTATGCAGGACAGCTCCTTGGCGGGTGGAGTAACACACAACTGCGCAATCCGGAAGGGATCGCTTTCGATTCCCAGGGGAATTTGTACGTAGCCGACCGGAACAACAATGCCATCCGCAAAGTTATCCCTCCGGTACCGCCAGCAATGAGGGGAACGTTAACTACGGTCGCAGGCCTCGGGCCGGACTCCCCCGGCTGTAGCGGGGACGGTGGGCCGGCTGCCGCTGCAACGCTAAACGAGCCGCAGGATGTGGCAGTTGACGCTTCTGGAAACATTTACATTGCCGATGCGGCCTGCCGGCGAATCCGCATGATCGGAAGCGACGGAAAGATCTCGACGGTGGTCGGCACCGGGGCCGGATCGGGGCCTGAGGGACCACACCCGCCCTTCAATGGCCCAGCCGACGCGCTGCAGGTAAATTTAGGCGTGCCGGTTGGAGTGAAGGCGGATTCAGCGGGGAACCTGTATATCTCAGATTCTGCATTCGAGGTTGTATGGTTCTACGATCAGAATTCGAAGACGGTAAGTGTCATAGCCGGTCTTGCGCCCGGGACGAAGCTCTGCCCCGATGGCAGCAACGGATACGGCGATGGTTGCGTGGGCCCTAAGGCACCCCTCAATGTTCCGTACCGAGTTGCATTGGATGGAAATGGAAATCTCTATATCCCTGAACAGGGAGGCACATCTGCTCCGATGCCACCCTTTGCTGTTCGGGTCTTATCCGGAATCAGCCATTAGAACGTTTCAAAGGCAGCTGGAGTGATGAAGTAAGGTGTTCGGGCCCGAAGTTTGGGGAAATGCGAGAACTCGCGTTTGAACGAGGAGAAAATAATGACGGAATTTCGGCGCTTCTGTGTTTTCGCGGCTGTGCTATTGTTTTGTGCGACACTCGTGGCCCAGGCACCAAGCACAGGGGTGCCGCCGTTTTCGACAATAACTGGGTCTGCCTTTGATCAGATCAATGCCGGCAATCTGAATGTGCACCTCGCGTTTCCGATCATCCAAAAGCCGGGCCGGGGTCTTCCATTTTCCTACAGCGTCACGTACGACACCTCCATATGGTACCCAGTGAATGGGGGTACATCTTGGGTGCCCGCTACAGGCAACTGGGGATGGGGTTCAGATACTGACGCGGCCACGGGATATATTACCAGCGGCAATAAACAAAAAAATGCGTGTGGCGGTGATAAGGAAAACGGTTATAGTGAGGTCGTCACTGGATATGTTTATCATGACCGTTTCGGCGCACCACATGCTTTTGACGGCATCAACGTTTTGGCTTCCTGCTCTGATCAACCCCCTCAGCCCCTCAGTGAAACCGCCACAGACGGCAGCGGATATAGTATCTATGCGGACGATAAAACGGTTCAAATTTATACCCAGTCTGGTGTACAAATCAATCCTCCTATTGGACCCAGTGGGACAAGTGCGATTATTGACCCCAATGGGAACACACTCAACGCCACGAACAACGTTTTTACTGACACCCTCGGTTTAACCGCTCTTACGATATCGGGTACACCGCCAAGCCCAGTTTCGTATACATACCAGGGACCAACCGCACCAGTATCTGCAGTAATTAATTATCAAACATACGCGATTAGTCCAAACACGACACCGTGCCAAACCTCATATCAAAATGTCCCTCAGGTACAGGCGAATCTACCAATCAGCATTGTGCTGCCGGACAGTCAGACATATTCGTTTACTTATGAGACTCCGTCGTTTGTACAGACCACGACCAGCGGTGATACAACCGGACGAATCTCCAAAATGACCCTCCCGACCGGCGGCGTCATTTCATACACATATGGCAATCAAGACTGCAACGATGGGAGTCCATTGAGCATGACTCGCACCACTCCCGACTCCGCAACGCCGTGGAAATATACACGAACTAACATTTCTGGCACGCAGTGGCTTACGACGGTGGTTGATCCTCTGGGGAATCAGACATTTTTATATTTCCAAAAAGGGGCCAACGGCAACTACTATGAAACCAGGCGGCTGCTGAAGGATTCCGAAAATGACACGCTTCAGATGATAGACACCTGCTATAACGGCAGCGTTCCTGACTGTACAAACATTGCAGTCACAACACCGATTACTCAGCAGGACATCTATACGACGCTGGACAACAACAAGCAGTCGCGCCGGCTGACAAAATTTAACAGCAATGGTTTGGTGACGGAGGTCGATGAGTATGATTTTGGTGGTGGCTCGCCCGGTCCGCTGCTGCGGAAAACTATTACGGCGTATGCGACAATTGGGAACAATATCAATGATCGACCGGCAACTCTGGCTGTATATGATGGCTCGGGTTCGCTGACAGCACAAACCACTTATAACGATTATGATTCCAGCGGAAACGTCGGCTCGACCTCCCGATGGGAAGGTGCAAGTAATTCGCTGACGACTACTTATGAGTACACCAATGGCGGGTTGGTAGCGTCGGTCACGGATGCTAATGGGGCGCTGACGCAGTACACCTACGGCGAATGCGACAATTCGTTCCCTACAGAAACCGATCTACCGCTAGGAATCAGCACTACTGCGCACTGGGATTGTAATGGTGGAGTGATGCTTTGGTCAGCCGATGCGAATGGCCAGAAGACGTCTTATTCCTATGATTCCATGTGGCGGAAGACTGGTGTTAACAGCCCTGATGGGGGGCAAAGCAGTATCGGATACAATCTGGCGTCATCTCCCGCAACCATACTTAACACCGCACTGATCGACAGCGGCGGAAGGCAGTCACAATCCGAAACGGTGTTGGATGGGCTAGGGAGAACCATTACGCAGATATTGCTGTCAGACCCTGCTGGAAATGATTACGTGAGTACCACATACGACGCACTGGGCCGGGTGCAATCTGTTTCGAATCCGTACCGAAGCACCAGTGATGCGACATATGGGCTGACACGTTATCAATATGACGCTCTGAGCCGAACAGCTCAAATTACTCTTCCAGATAATACGGTGCAATCATTCGCTTATGCTGGCGCTGCGGTTTCCGCGACAGATGCTGGGAATGGAACGGCTCCAGTGCAGCGCATTAGCCAAGCGGACGGCCTGGGTCGCGTTATCGCAGTGTGTGAGGTAAGTCCGGATCTCACGGTTGGGGCCGTTAGCGATCAGAAAACTGGTGCCTGCGGACTCGATTATTCCAATGGTGCCCCGTCTGGATTTCTCACTATGTATTCATACCCGTCCCTGAACCATACAGTGGTGACGCAGGGCACTTTGAAGGCACGTTCGTACGTCTATGACGGGCTCTCGAGACGTGTCAGCGAGACCACTCCGGAGTCCGGAACAATTACC